>JBNKZD010000234.1:0-19775 GCA_050301235.1 Chitinispirillaceae bacterium
GATCCTTGATGAGGTACAACAGAAACCGTTACTTCTACCTGACGGCTCAGGCAGAACATTCACGCTGCAATTGGCATCTCCAGAAGGATTTAAACTTGCGATGGGATAGGCACGTTTTGAGCCGTTTTAGTGAGTTCTGAACCCTATCTCCATTCGTGGAGAAAGGGGACAAAAGTTTTTTCTCTTCTTTCCCCCTCTCCATTCACCAATGGAGAGGGGGACCAAGGGGGTGAGGCGACGCAATATCACTCAAAATACTTATGAAATAGCTTTGGTAACTTTTGAAAGTCAATATCACTACGTAACGTACTATCCTTATGCGCATTTTTAGTATTCCAGAATAGCACTGTGCTGTTCTTCCCATCATGCATGATATAATCATAAAATGCAGCTCCGCATTTCCCGGTGTAAACACTATCAAGCTCAATATGATCACTCTTGCTAATCAATTGTATGAAGGCATCACCTTCTCTGGTGGGTATTCCATAGCCGTTACCAAAATAATTGCTATGAATAGTGAGTTCCTTCTCTGAGAGGGCTACAACAGGAAAGGAACTGTCACAATCATGAAGCAGTTTGTTGGTCTGTTTTGCAAGAGTAATACATTTGTCAAAATTGCCGACATAGTCAGGTACAACGCGGACTGCATGGACCATTGTGGAGATTCCAGCTGCTTTGAGTCCTAAAATCAATCCGGCTGCAGTGCCCATGGTCCCCAGGGTAATAAATATAGCATCAGGTGCAGGAAGCTCCCCTTTTTGAATCTGTGTGGCAAGTTCAAAACCTGCATTTACAAAACCGATTGTACCAACCAGGGATGAGCCTCCTGCAGGAATTACGTATGGAGGTAATGATTCCTGTGCGGTTATTGTTTGAATGACCGTTTTCATATGGCTTGTATGTTCCTCATAGGTGGAATCAAGTAGCATTTCGGCATTGAATTTAAAATCAGCAAGGAGGTTCTCCTGTACCGTTGGAGAGGGGGACTGATCAAAAAGCATGATGGTGCATTTTAATCGTGCAACCGATGTATACGTTGCGGTTGCTCTTGCATGATTTGACCCGGCACCTCCTGATGTGATGACATGTTTGAAGTTGTGCGCGAGAGCATCACCTAAGAGAAATTCAAGTTTTCTTACTTTGTTGCCACCGTAGAGTGTACCGCAGAGGTCATCCCTTTTAACATAGAGATTGCTGTTTCCACTTTGTCGGGACAAACCTTGAAGATGCTGTATCGATGATGGGAACCCTCCTATAGGAAAAAAAGGGATGCGTTCTTTGAGTCGAGGAAATATATTAAAGAGTGGTATCATTATGTTGCCTGACTTTCATATGTTTAGAAATGAAATACTATCAAAAGATATGAAATGGAACTGTTTATTGCAATGGAGGTTTAAATTATGAGAAGTTATATCTTAATTTCAGCGCTGGTAGTTGTAATCGGTTGTGCATCAACAAAACAGCCGGAGCTTATTACCTTTTCTCCCCTGAGTGTCAACAGAGAGTTGCTTGAAAAGAAGGATTTTTCAGAAATAATTACCATTGTAAATCATGAGTATGATGGAGGAAAACACTCATACTCCAAGGCCGATATCATGAGTGAAGAATCAATCTATCTGACTTTGAAATTAACATCAAACAACAACGCTGATGGGTGTTGTAAGGTGTCGGTGGATAAAAACAGGGCTGCAATTGTAAGTATGCGCCCCGATTGTCCGATTGAGGTGGAAGAGTAATCATAAAGAACAGATTGTAGAGAACACTTCCTGTGCATGGGCAGTTACCTTAACTTTATTCCAGATCTGTTCAATGCAACCATCAGGATTTATAAGGAAAGTTGTTCGCACTACTCCCATGTATTCTTTGCCATACATACTCTTTTTCTGCCAGACACCGTACGATGTTAGAGCGGTGTGATCGGGATCGCTCAGAAGTAGAATCGAAAGGTTGTGTTTTGCTATAAATGATGTGTGGGATTTCACTGAATCGGGGCTGATACCGATAACAGTGGCTTTTTTCGCTGAAAAATCCTTGTTCAGTGCTGTAAAATTCACAGCTTCCTGAGTACAGCCGCTGGTATTATCTTTAGGGTAAAAATACAGAACGACCCATTTACCCTTAAAGTCAGATAACGATATTTTTTTACTATCAGCACTATCGAGAGTGAAATCAGGAGCTTTGGAACCTATATCAAGTTTCATAATAAGATCTCCCCGTTTTATATTAATTCAATAACCTGTGTAATAGAATATAATCTCAGTTAAACAGGTGGGTTGCAGGTTTTATTTATGTTGAACTAAATGGATATTCACTTTATGGGTGTGAGAATACACAATGATTTGCATATCGCCTCACCCCCTCGGTCCCCCTCTCCATTGGTAATGGAGAGGGGGAAGAAGAGAAAAAATTGCAGTTTCTTGCTCCCTTTCTCCACGAGTGGAGAGAGGGCTGGGGAGAGAGGCGATTGCGTATTCTGCGGTATTTGAGTTTTTTGTCAACAAAGTTTTTAAAACACCAACCAAGTGCATATCAATATTGATCTAAATACTAAAATGCCTTAAAAAGCAAAACAAACAGTTTTAAATTTTAAATTCGGGAAGAAATTAAACTGGAGGATACCATGGATAATTTTACTTTTCACAATACTGCCAGAATCGTTTTTGGTAAAAACAGTGAATCGGATGTCGGGCGTGAAGTGAAACGGTTCAGTAACAAAATACTGTTGCATTATGGTAAGGAGAGTGTTAAAAATAGCGGACTTTATGATCGGGTGACCGAATCTTTGACGAAAGAGGGGATATCGTTTATAGAGCTTGGGGGTGTAGCTCCCAATCCCAGACTGGATCTGGTGAATCAGGGAATCAAAATGTGCCGGGATCAGAACATTTCTTTCATACTTGCTGTCGGTGGTGGTAGTGTTATTGATTCTGCAAAAGCAATTGCTGTCGGTGTTCCATACTGCGGTGATGTCTGGGATTTTTACATGGGAAAAGCACAACCTGCCAAAGCCCTTGATGTCGGCACCGTGCTTACTATTCCTGCTGCTGGAAGTGAAGCCAGTCCGAGTTCTGTCATCACCAATATGGATGGACTGCTTAAGCGGGGGCTTACCAGCGATTTGCTTCATCCAGTATTTTCCATATTGAATCCGGAGACCACCTTTACACTTCCACCATACCAGACCGCATGCGGTGCAGCAGATATCATGGCGCATATAATGGAGCGCTATTTCACCACTACAAAAGCTGTAGATCTCACCGATCGTCTTTGTGAAGCAACCATGAAAACAGTTATCGGTAATGTTCCGGTTTGTCTTGCGGATCCCGATAATTATACTGCTCGTGCTGAAGTGATGTGGGCTGGTACTATTGCTCATAATGATCTTCTGGGGACAGGACGTGCCGGCGATTGGGCATCACATCAGATCGAACATGAGATAAGCGGTATCTATGATGTAGCTCATGGGGCAGGGCTTTCTGTTGTATTCCCGGCATGGATGAGATATGTTTACAAGTCAAACGTTGCGCGTTTTGTCCAGTTTGCATCCCGGGTATGGAATGTCGAGATAGATTTTCATGATCAGGAAAAGACTGCACTTGAAGGAATCCGGAGACTGGAAGCGTTTTTCTCATCAATTGGCTTACCGGTTCGTCTGAAAGAAATGGGGATTGGCAATGAGCGTATCGAAGAGATGGCTGATAAGGCAACCGGGAACGGAATGTGGACTGCGGGAAATTTTGTAAAATTAAAAAGAGATGATATTGTTGAAATATTGAAGATTGCTATGTAAATTTAATGGTTCTGGGTTCAAAAGTTCAGAGGTTAAGGTTAAGGTTAAGGTTAAGGTTTGGAAGCTATAGCTTTAAAACTCTTGAACGTTGAACCCTGAACCCTGAACCCTGAACCCTGAACGACTAAGTATTTTCAGAGGAAGGTAGTAACCATGTTAGATATAACTGGCAAATGGGCATTAGTAACCGGAGCAAGCCGGGGAATTGGGAAGCAGGTAGTTCAGGCACTTGCCGAAAAAGGGTGTAACTGTATACTTCACAGCAGAGATTGTGCTCATACTGCTGAGTTAGCAGATAAATTGAAATTAAAGGGTGTTGCTGTAGAGCAGGTGCAAGCGGAGCTTTCTGATCCGGTACAGGTGCGACAGTTAGCGAAGGAGGCTGAAAAGATTTCGGGCGGCATTGATATCCTTTATAATAATGCAGCTGTTATGACTCCTTACCATACTGATTATTATCAGGCAGTTGAACAGGAGTACATGAAAAGTTTCACTGTCAATACCATTGCACCGATACTGCTATGTAACAGTATCATTCCACAGATGATAAAAAGAGGCTTTGGCAGGGTGGCCAATGTTACATCAGGAATAAAAGATGAACCGCAACTGATGGCCTATGCTGCATCAAAAGCAGCACTGGATAAATATGTTTACGATATGGCAAAGCACCTTAAAGGAACAGGTGTATATATGAATCTTCTGGATCCGGGCTGGTTACGTACTGATCTTGGCGGCCCGAATGCGCCAAATCCGGTTGAATCGGTTCTTCCGGGGGCACTGGTTCCCGTTCTGCTTGAAGAGGAGATATTGGGAAAGTTCTTTTGTGCACAGGATTACAGAGTTGATAAATGATGATTGGAGACAATGGCTAAACTTTCTGGTGTTGCAGGGAAAATAACATTCCGTAATGATGCAAATGGTTTTACGGTTCTTCAACTCAAAGAGCAGCCTTTATCACTGCCGGTGACCTGTATTGGGATAATGCCATCTGTTAATAATGGAGAGCAGATTTCAGTTGAAGGAGAGTGGCAGACAAGTAAAAAGTTCGGAAAGCAATTTGCGGTTCATACCTATAATATAGTTCAACCCGATACGATCGATGGCATAAAGAGGTTCCTTCAGTCGGGAATACTATCCAATGTCGGACCGGTTCGCACTGAAGCAATCGTCGAAAAATTCGGGTTGGAAACATTTTCGATTCTCGATACTTCACCCCATCGACTCCTTGAAGTCAACGGGATCGGGAAGAAGACTCTTGATAAAATTATGGAGAGCTGGCATCAGAAAAGGTATCTTAAAAACCTTATCCTGTTTCTTGCTCAGCATGATATATCTACATCACTTGCAGTAAAGCTCTCAAAAATCTATGGTACCGATGCGCAGCGAAAAGTGATTGAAAATCCGTATGTGCTTATAAGCGATGTGCGCGGGGTGGGTTTTGTCAAGGCTGATCAGATAGCACAGAAAATGGGGTATTCACGCGAGTCGGTGCACCGGATCAAAGCCGGCATCCTCTTTACGCTTCAGGAATCGCTCAAAGATGGACATACCTGCTATCCCAGGGAAGAATTGGTTGCACAGGCTGCGCCACTGCTTGAAGTAGACAATGAAAAGGTCGTGTATTCACTTGATGATATGGTTGCTGTCAGCAGTGTGATACAGGAGCAGGAGTTTATATATGTACCGGCATTTAATGCTGCGGAAAAGTATATCACTAAAAATATTAAAAGTAGAATCGACTATTTCAGGGATAAGAATCGTAACGTTACAGCTCAATCGATCGATAGATGGATCAAACAGTATCAGGAGCGTAACAGCTGGACTGGAGATCCTGTTCAGATTAAAGCAATCACTACAGCTTCATTAAATCCACTGTTTTTGTGTACAGGAGGACCAGGAACCGGAAAAACCACCATCCTGAAAGTAATCTGTACCTATTTTTCGGAGAGAGGAAGCAAGGTTACCCTTGCCGCGCCAACCGGAAGAGCTGCAGAGCGGATGACTTTCTGTACCGGCATTGAAGCAAAAACGATTCATCGGTTATTAGGATATAATGCTGGCTCAGATGATTCGGTATTTCAAAAAAATGAGGAAAATCCTCTTGAGTCAGATGTCGTTATCATCGATGAAGTCTCGATGGTTGATCTGCTTTTGATGCGCAGTCTTCTGGCGGCGGTACCACTTTCAGCACATATCATTTTAATCGGCGACAACAAACAGTTACCATCAGTGGGGCCGGGTAATGTGCTTTCAGATTTTATTTCATCACACATTATACCGCACGTACATCTTCAAACGGTATTCCGTCAGGCGGCGCAGAGTCGAATCGTAACTGCAGCTCATGAGATAATTAAGGGTACAATTCCAGTTTTTCAGAACCGAAGCGATGAGAACTGCTTTTTTGTTTCGAAACAGGATCCGGAGGAGTCGGTTGAATATATTGTTGATCTGGTCAGCAGACGCCTTCCGGATAAATACCACCTCGATCCTGTTAAAGATATTCAGGTACTTTCACCGATGCACAAAGGACTGCTCGGGACGATGCATCTGAACAGCACTCTTCAGACAGCACTGAATACCCGCAAACAGAAGCTGGTCTGGGATGGTGTGCAATTTATTGAAGGTGATAAGGTGATGCAGATCAAGAACAACTACGAGAACGGGGTTTTCAATGGTGATATAGGAATAGTCAGCCGGATAATTGATGATGATTCGTTATGTGTTAAATTCCAGGATGGTGAAGTGGAATATGCGACATCAAGCTTAGAAGAGATTCAGCCAGCCTATTGTATCAGTATCCATAAAAGTCAGGGGAGTGAATTCAAAGCTGTGGTGATTCCTGTATCAACCCAGCATTATATTATGCTCCAGAGGAATCTGGTATATACTGCACTGACAAGGGCAAAATCTGTTTGTGTGATGATTGGCACACCAAACGCGCTATCGATAGCGGTACGAAATGATAAAGCGCTCAGGCGATATTCTCAGTTGGCTTCGCGACTATCATCTATTAATAGATGAATTAAGTATACTATCTTCTGAATACCGGGAAGTTCCTCTCTTTTTTTAATTAAATTATCAGTTAATGCATGAGAGATTTGGAAATCGGTATAGAAAAGACTATTTTTAGAAACATTCTATACTGTTCTTGTAGATTGTTAAAAATGGTTATATATTTCTATCGAATTAACGCGCCAGTAGCTCAGTTGGATAGAGCGTCGGCCTCCGGAGCCGAAGGTCACAGGTTCGAATCCCGTCTGGCGTAAATAAGTAATTAACTGTAGTGAAACCATAGCAAAGAGGAGGTTATTATTAACTTCCGTATTAAAAACCGCGGTATTTTTGACATTGTCGAGCCAGTCCTTGAGAATGGAGAAGTGTTTGATTCTTCTATGCTCAGGGATACAATCAACCAGCAGATTGCAGCAGGAAAAAGAAATTTTGCTATCGATCTGTCCTTACTGGATTACATTTATTCAGACACAATCAATGTGTTGATGGGTTTGAATAAGCGTGTACTGGATGTCAGTGGACGCCTCTCTCTGCTTGCACCGCAGCCAGAGGCACTTCAGGTTTTGAAACGTGCCGGGATAAATAATATCCTGCGCATTTTTGATACCGAAGCAGACCTGCTGAAAACTTCTGAAGACATAATCCTTCAAACAACAAGTTTCAAGGTTTCTGATCTTCAGGCGTTAGCCAATGAGAAACCCCAATCTGAGTTTGATCAACTGCGATCAGAGATTGGTTCTGTTTTTGGTGGTCAAGACAGTTCATCAATGGATCGTGGGATGAGTGCTCCTGCACCGAAGGCTGCACCACAGCCTCCTCGTCCTGTTGCACCGCAACCTCCTGCAGATGTATCACCATCAGTTAGTGATGAGTTTGATCAGGCTTTTCAGCAGTTTGAAGGTTTCGGTGATGATGATCAGGGTGGATTTGCTCAGGGTCAGCAACCGGCACAGCCATCATATGCTCCTCCTGTGCAGCCGCCCCGGGGTACGCCATCATTCAGGCAACCGCCGCCAGCTGCACCGATGCAGCCTCCTCAGTTCCAGGGACGGCAGTATGTACCGCCATCACCTGCACCTCAGACAACACGGTTTGATGCAGTTCCTAAAGCACCGGCTCGTCCCGGGTACATACCTCCGGAACCTCCTAAAGCTGTACCAGATAGTATGTCACGTACAGAAACACAGCGTTTTCAGACTATGCCTGGCACAACATCCCGACCTGGGTCAAAGATGGATCAGATGCCATCACTGTCGGGTCCGATTCAGGATGAAACCCTTGAAGATTTTCCATCTGCAAGGAAGAGCAAGCCAAAATTCATTGATGATTCAGATTCACTGGATAGCGATGATGAATTCGATAGCACATCAAAGAAGAAATCTCCTGTAGGTCTTATTGTTGTAATTGTTATAATAGTTCTTCTTGGAAGTATAGGGGCATATTTTGCGATTAACCAGATGAATACTAAATCGACAAAAACTGTTGCAGCCAAGCCATCAGTTCCAGCTACACCTGCAGTTCCGCAGGTACCGGTTGAAACCCCGACACCTTCGGTTACTGACAGTTCATCAGCCGCTACAGCTGCTGCTGTTACTACTCCTGCACCAGAGGAGAAAAAACCTGAACCGGTTGCAGTTTCCGAACCGAAACCAAAACCAAAACCAAAACCTGTATCCAAACCAAAATCAAAGCCTCGAGCAGCATCGGCATCATCTGCTCCAAAAACAGCTTCAAGCAAAGTGGTTATAACTTCTGTTCCATCTGGGGCAAGTTTAGAGATTAATGGTGAAATAGTTGGTACAACTCCATACACCTGGAAAAAACCTGTCTTTGGTATGGTGAATGTTACTGCCCGTAAATCAGGATATCAGGAAAACTCGATTTCCTTCGAATTTACAGGTGGAAGCAGTACTCAATCAATAAAACTTGAAAAAGAGTACACACCGCCACCGCCGCCAGTCGCATCTACTCCAAAAAGTTATACACCACCTCCTCCTGTAGAAACAACGCCAACTCCATCCTACGAGGAACCGGAACCGGCATTACCGCCACCACCACCTGTTTCTCAGACAGTTGCGTCATCAGGTGGTGATGCATCAATATTTATTGCATCGATACCGCCTGTTGCAGATGTGTATCTTAATGGTAAATTGATTGGAAAGACAAACGTATCTGAGCTGAAATTACCTTCGGGAACACATGTTCTGAAGTTTGTCAAAGGTCCAAAAGAAGTTACCAAAGAGGTTACGGTGCAGTCGGGGAAAAATCCATCACAAATGGTTCGATTGCCGTAATCTGTTTTCATAGTGGTGTTTCAAAAAAAGTTGCATAAACGATACAAATTCAACCGGAAGCGGAATATTCCGCTCATCCGGTTTGTAATCGGCCTGGTTGTTGTCGTGTACATCGGGTCTCTGTTTTTCGGGAATCACTCATCAGAAAACAAAGACTCTTCAACCAATAATGCTGCACTTCTACCGCCATTGAACTCTTTTCAGGCGGTGCCTCCAATCGCAGATACAGTCCTGCGGAATAGATTGAATTTACAGACACTTATAGTAAAACCCGGTGATACGTTTTTTGGTATTTTATCAAAATGTAATATTCCGGGTGGTATTTGCAATCAGATTCATAAGTCGTTTGAATCACTTGGGTTTCATAAAATTCATCCAGGTGATTCTCTGATTGTAAGTTCAAAAGACAGCGGCAGTGTGGAGAATATACAATTTCTGAGTAAAAGCGGGCACTGGTTTAAAGCCTCAATACATGACTCTGTTCTGACATATGAGAAAAAACCAGTTGAGATAACCACTTATCTTGCACTCGTTAATGGTACGCTGGAAACCTCGCTGTCTGAAGCAATGTACGGATATGGAGTTTCGGATATAATTACCGGTAAATTTGCTGATATTTTTGCGTGGGATATCAATTTTTTCCTCGAACCGCGTAAAGGGGATCGTTTTCAGATTCTTTTTGAGCAGAAGTATTCTGAAGGGCGGTTTTATGGATATGGAGAGATACTTGCTGCACGCTATGAATCCGGTTCGAGAGTGTTCACGGCATTTGCCCGTCGGGACAGTTCCGGTGTGAATCACTTTTTTGATCAGAGTGGGCGATCATTACAGAAGCAGTTTTTAAAAGCACCTTTGCATTATTCCAGAATATCAAGTGGTTTTACTCATCGCCGCCGGCACCCGGTTTTGGGAATTGTACGACCACATCTTGGAATAGATTATGCTGCACCTTCAGGAACACCGGTGTTAGCTGCTGCTGATGGTGTAGTGCGGTTTGCAGGAAGAAATGGTGGTTTTGGGAATCTTGTCGTCTTATCTCATGGTGGTGTGTATGAGACCTACTATGGACATTTAAGATCTTTTGGAGCGAAAATCCGTACTGGTGCACATGTTTCACAGGGGACTATCGTTGGTGCTGTTGGTACCACAGGGCTTTCAACCGGACCGCACCTTGACTACCGCATGAAACATCATGGTTCTTTTGTAAACCCTTCAACAATAGTTCTACCTTCACAAACAAGTTTGACTGAAGTGGAAAAAAGTTCGTTTTCTGCAGAGATGAACAGCTATCGTGCTTTAATGGAGATGCGGTTCAAAAACAGTGATGGTTTACATGTCATAGAAATTAAGGATGAGCCTGCAAAGGAACCGGTGATCGCAGAAAAAATACTATTAAATCCAACAAGGACTAATAATGGCAGCGAATCAGGTTCTTGATCATATCCGAAAGGAGATTATCGGATCAGGATATGATATCCGGTATAAAATCGGTGCCTACGATTTTGTGCTTAATGGGTTGGAATTTTATCTTGCGGGGTTGGGGGAAAAAAGGCATGTAAGCGGTCAGGAGTTTTCCCTTGGGTTGCTTCAGTTCGCTCAGAAGCAGTTTGGACTTCTTGCGATGAGTGTTTTGAACTCCTGGGGAGTGATTAAAACTGATGATTTTGGTCATCTGGTGTATAATATGATTGGTATCGGTTTGATGTCACGGCAGCCCAATGATGCGGTCGAGGATTTTTTTGATGTGATTGAGTTTAAAACTTTTTTTGATAGTCAGGAATGTTTTGAAATTGATACTTTTTTTATAAAAAAGGTAAAAGGAGCTTGATCTTTAAACGCTTTTTTACTATTTTTATACAACTTTTGAAAATGCCGCTTTAGCTCAGTCGGTAGAGCAATGGACTGAAAATCCATGTGTCCGCAGTTCGATTCTGCGAGGCGGCATTTTTAAAACTCCTTCCTTTTTTTCTCTTTAAATCCAACAATTTTAAATAAGAATCTGTATCGATAATGGTGAGCTTGTTGTGAGCCATGTATTAGAGAATTTTGGGTGTTTGTGATTCACAGAACACCTGATACCATTTGAGTAAGTCACCAAATTGCGGATTTCGCAGATCGCCTCACCCCCTTGCCCCCTCTCCATTTTTTGATGGAGAGGGGGAGAAAAAGAAAAAATGCGATTTTCTACCCCCTTTCTCCACGCGTGGAGAGTGGGCTGGGGTGGTCACTGAGCCGGGTCGAAGTGAGAGAGGCGATCAGCAGGTGATGCGTAGTTTAGATATTCACAGTGGTTTCACAAAAAGAAGCTTTTTCCTGGATTTCTGCAACGGCTTATCTTCTACTTTGTCTATAATCCCGGCGTACTGGCGACACTTCCTGCGGATAATTTTCCCTGATGGAGACAGCTGATCCGGTTTCCATTTCCCAAAGTAAGCTGCACCTGGGACTATTATGGATGCAGCTTCGTTTTTGTCGCCGACTGACCAGTTGCACCAGCTGAGATTGTACTTGTCCATAAATTTAAACCAGACTTCAGTTTCGGCTGAGTCAACGTATCCATCTCCGGATGAGAGGCAGGTACCAAATTCTGAGACGAACAGTGGAAGTCCTTTATTTATTGCATACACTGCTTTTTGGCGAAGATCGGCTCCATGTGTTGCTGCGTAAAAGTGAAGTGAATAAACAAGATTGTTTCCGTTAACAGGATTATCAGCAACACTGTCAACATCCTGGCTCCAGTGAGGTGAACCGATGATAATTAGGTTATCCGGATCAACTTCACGGATAGCTTTAACAAGCTCTTCTGCATACGGCTTGACAACTTCTCCCCAGGAGACATCGATGGGTTCATTGTAAATTTCATAGATCACATTTGGATACATTCCATACTTCTGGGCCATTTTCCTGAAAAACCTTTTCGATTCTTTGATGTTATTGTAAGCGTAATGGTCGTGCCAGTCAATAATTACATAGATATCGTTTTTTATTGCAGCGTCAACGATCGTATTAACACGATTTGCTTCAGATCCATTATAGATATAACCGCTGAGTGTTTCATCATGTTTAACACCCATGGCAGCACGAACGATAGTTACTTTCCAGTCCTTTACAAGCCAGTTAACAATTTGAGGGTTATAAAATTTCTCCATCCACTGACTCCAGAAAAAACTGACTCCGCGTAGTTGGGTAGGGGTACCGTGTTGGTCGAGAATCAGGTTTCCTTTAACCTGTAACTGACCATGCTGTTGAACAGGAGTTGTTGCTTGAGAGAAAATTTGGAGATTGAGGAGGAAAATTGTGCTGAAAGTAATTATTGCTAATTTAAACATTAATGGAGATCCTGTTTCTTAAGAGTTCGAGTCTATAAATCTAAAACATTAAAATTACGTGCCGCTTGTTGAGCGGAGTCGAAACGTGCGCATTTTGCAGATTTCGCTAGTTCACTTTAATTCATTTCGAAACAGCTCAATGGCTGCCGCTCGCGAGAGCGTTTTAAGTTATTTTGAAAATTTAACGATATAGAACTAAATAAAAATAGTTTTTCAGGAAGGAAAATGCAGGGTTTGAGGTTGAAATAGTTTTAATGAAAGATTTATCTTTTAACTTATAAACGTAAAAATGGGATTGGTGAGAGGTTATTCGAGTGAAGAAAATTTCAATTTGTGGTATTTTTTGTCTTTTATTATCCTGCTCCAATGTACAAGTCGTCAGATTCGAGGCAATTAGAAGTGATATCTCTGAGTTAAACGCCGGATATTTTCTGGTCCGTGAAAATATGCACGCGGAAAATTTTTCAGATGTCGTAAGTTCTTTGGGAGAGGGTACTAAGGAAGAGGTAATCTGTCGATTTATTAGTAATCAACTCAGGTTTGCACTGCGTGATTCTGGTGATTTTTCTGAAGTAAACAGGTTAGATTCCCTTGGTAATCTCACTGACACTACAGTTACGATTAAATATGTCCCAGTTACCATAAAAGTTCCAATGCAGGGAATTCCAATAGAAAACCATAATGACATCATTATAATAATTAACAGTATGGAAATAAATGATGTTATAAATGCCCACTTCTCAAGTGGAATAGGATTTTTCCCAGTACCTGGGGTAGCCCGTTTGATTGCAATAAATTGTACATTTTCAATCGTTTCAGGCTCTGGTGAACTATTATATGCTGGAAATGTCAAATCAGGAACACCAACTGAAGGTGTGCGCATTACTATTAATACCTGGTATAAAGCAGTTAATGATCTTGCTGGGAATATACTGAAGAAAACGAATTTTAAATATCTGAATTATTAAGGGGTGTGTAATGATAACGAGAATAATAGTAGTTATGATAGTGTTAAGTAGAACGCTACTCTTTGCTGGGGAAAAGATTGTACCTGTTGTAACGGAGTTTAAGGTTGATACGACAATTTATCTAATATTGGGTTTCTGATGAGGATAATCGAGTTCGTTTGCTAAATGCAGTTCGTATGGCAAAAATATTTCCTGTACCACTAATGGATGCCGCTTGAAGCGAATATTATACGATGGAGAATGGTCGTGCATTTTTGAAAACTTAAAAAAACAACCTCTGGCATAGCTCCTGTAATGATGACATATGGCATGTCTGATGGAAGCTACGCGTTACCCTGGAGCTGACATCAGGAGGTAAAACCCGGATGCAACTGTTTGATCTTGTAGGAAGGTGCATTTTCTCAAAACAGATTGATAATATTTCACAGCATGTTTCATTTACGATTCCGGAGAGTAATCTTCCTCAGACGCCGTTTATCGCTAAAGTATCGAACAGCAATGGTTCTGTTGTTAAGAAGGAAATAATTGTGAAATAAAATTGTTTTCCTATATTCTGCAGCTCATTTTTTTATGATAATTTGAAGCGGATCACCATTTTTGTCTTCATTTTTTTTTACTTAGATATTCGATATTGTTTTCTTATTTCCTTATTTCCTTATTTCCTGATCTCGTAATCCAGCCGTCTCATTGTCTCTTTGTCTTTTTTTCTTATGGACTGACGCGGGTATGGGGAGTGCGAGTTCGGTGGTCCGGCACACGTCTGGTTTCCCCATACCCATGGAGGTTTGTAGTCGCAGGTGTTAAATTCGAATGATGTATCGAAAAATCTGAAAACCTGTTTGAAATCATTGATTCATTCTTCTCTATGCGCTATATTCCATGTAGGTTCTTTTAGTCGTTAAATGTTCTTGTTCAACAATACATATCAATGAAATGCGCAGGATAAAAGCAGAAAGAAATATGCAAAGTTTTTTATTTATAATCGTTATGGGGTTTGCAAGTATTGAGAACAGTTCAGATGCTGATTCGAATTTGAAGAAACAAAACGTTAACAATGGAGAAGTCTATATTAAAAAAGATGATAATAGTACAACAGAAAAACAAAAAGAGACTGAGAATTTAATAATTAAAAGAATCTATGATCAACTCTCATCTTTGAAGAGCCAAAAAGAAGCTGCAGGCAAGGTTGTCGATTCAGTTAAACTAATAAGAGTTATAAATACCATAGATTATACGTTTGCAAATGGAGCGCGAACGTTTGAAACATTCAAAATTGATAGCAATAAAATTATAAGATATGTGAGATTTAAAGATGAGTCAAAGAGAATGACTGATGAAGAAAGAATGTTTTGTTATCATTCAAAGAAAAATCCTGAGAGTTACGTAAACGTTTCTAAAGATGTAGCTGCAGAACTTGCCAGGAAAGCTCTTTTTATAATTTATGGTGAAAAAGAAGCTGTCAAGTTTGATTCAATAGAAATTAATGAAGATGAGGGATGTTATCATATTTAATTCAAAGTAAAAATGAAAAATGACATCATGGACTGGCGAATGGCTTCATTTATGGTGAATGCAAACAACGGCAAAATTATTTCTATTGATACTAAGGGCTTACCTAAAAAAGGTTTCGATATAAATTATAAGCCCAAAATCTCAAAAGAAAAAGCATTAGAAATGTATTTCGTAAAAGCAAAAGAGTTACATGCTATTATCGATATTACTTTCATTGGCATTTGTGATTTTACAAAAAAGGGGATCTGTAATACTCCCCGTAAAACATGGACTATATATGGTCAAAGAAAAGATGTGGAAACCGTTTCAGCATCGGGAATGATAATTGATTGTGAAACAGGGGAAATAATAGTTGATCTTAATTAAAAATTATTTTGTGTAAATGCACAGTTATCAAATAAAAAAATTATTGCAAACTCATTTCCCAGAATTATTTTATAGACTAGGAAATTTTTTTACTATGACTAAAGGAGGTCCTTATGAACTTAAACAACAGCATTACAACTACAAACAACACAATGTCAGTCTGAGGACAGTCCGAGCTACGTTAAGCATAACCTCTTGATTTTTATTAATTTCTGTTAGTGCTACTCACGCCCAAACTGTCTTCAGGAAAATTAAAAATTTCCAACAAAAAGGCAGTAATTTGATTAAAATTATTTCTTCAGAAAAAAGCTGGATCGAAAGTGTCGCGGTCGAGCAGCTTGAACATTTCAGTACTCTTCCGGGAGTGGTCTCTGCGATTGGATTTCCGGATCTGCATGCAGGTCCGGTTGGAATAGCGGTTTCTACAAGAGAAATTATTTATCCGCATATGACCGGAAGCGATATCGGGTGCGGAATGTGCTTTTGTCAAACCGATTCGCTGGTACGAAAAGCAAATCTCGATAAGATGGCGCATAAACTTACCGATCTGGATGCGCCATATGAAGGTGACGTGGAACAGTATTTTGAGTCAGTGAATTTACCTGTAAGGTTTGCTTCTGCACTTGGAACAATTGGCGGCGGCAACCACTTCGCAGAACTTCAGCAAGTAGCTACCATTTATAATGAGAACCTGTTTTCAGAACTTGGGCTTGTGAAGGATGCGTTTACATTACTGGTGCACAGTGGATCACGTGTACTGGGACGATTGATAATTGACCAGTACATCGCAAAGAATGGTTCGGGAGGAGTGCCAGTAGATTCAACAGCAGGTGTGACATATATTCAGGAACATGATTATGCTGTGAAATGGGGTCGGTCAAACAGAGAACTGATTACTCGGCGCTTTATGGAAAAGTTACGTATCGAAGGGAGGATTGTTTCAGATACGATTCATAACAGTATTACAAAGGAGAGGTTCAGTGGAGGAGAACTCTGGGTACATCGCAAAGGTGCATCACCGGGCAATGCCGGCGTGACAGTAATTGCGGGGTCAAGAGGTTCACTGAGTTATCTTGTGAGACCAATTGGTGACAGTGAATCTGTCAATTTCTCACTGGCTCATGGCGCTGGTCGTAAACTTAAAAGAAACGAGATGAAAGGACGCTTATCGCATAAGTATACTCCTGAATCACTCACGCATACGAAATTTGGCGGGCGGGTAATTTGTGAAGATAAGGAACTGTTGTATGAAGAGGCTCCGGAGGCGTATAAAAACATTGAACAGGTAATTTCCGATCTGGAACATGCCGGGCTCATTGAAATTATCGCCAGCTATCAGCCGGTAATCACTTATAAGAAGAGGGCCGATACATGGAGTTGATACAGATTTCAGCGGGCAGAGGCCCTGTCGAGTGTTCTTGGGTGGTTTGGAATGTGTATGAAAAATTTATCGAAACAGCAAAGGCACAATCACTATCAGTTTCCCTGATCGATAAGGAACCTGATCGTGAAAAGGATACTTACAAATCAATAACTGTTTCAATTACAGGAGAGAATGTATCACACTTCTGTTCTGAGTGGGTTGGAACGGTTCTGTGGACTGCACAAAGTCCGTTTCGCCCACATCATAAACGGAAAAACTGGTTTGTTTCTGTAAACGTGATTCCTATGTTTAAGGAAGAAACATATTCTTTGAAAGATGTGAGAATCGAGACATTGCGATCATCGGGAGCAGGCGGTCAGCATGTGAATAAAACAGAATCCGGGGTTCGTGTCGTACACCTACCGACAAACACAGTCGTTCTAATTACAAACGAGAGGAGTCAATATCAGAATAAGATGATAGCATTATCGCTATTATCGCACAAGATTAAGGAGAAAAGTGTAGAAAAAAAGGAGAAGCTCGAAAAACAGGTCTGGCAGAATCATAATGAGCTGGTGAGAGGTAATCCGGTGAGGAGGTTTAAGGAGTAAAGAATATTATCATAATATGATTAACAGGTGTTAATTGAGAAAAATTTAAAAAATATCGAATGGTGAATAACGAATCTTGAATATCGAAGTATGGGAATAAGGAGAATTTTTTCTTTGATATTCGCTATTCGGAGTTCGATACTCGATATTGCTTTCTAATATTTTCATCATTTCTGATCCCGCAGCCCGGCGGTCTCATTGTCACTTTGTCTTCTTTTCTTATGGACCTGACGGCGGGTATGGGGAGTGCGAGTTCGGTGGTCCGGCACACGTCTGGTTTCCCCATAGCCATGGAGATTTGTGGTCGCAGGAGTTAACTGCTGATAATTTAAAAAATAGCGAATATCGAATAACTGTGATTCCTGACGGCGAAATCAAATGCTACTGGGTGTGGGTCAACAGATTGTGGGCGTCCCACCACACTCGCTGACCCACACCAAATCGCCTCCGGCGTCCATAATATTTGTAAAAACATTTTAATGATCCAGGCATTTGCCAATAAGGGTGTGTAAAATATCGGATACCGAATAACGAATCTTGAATATCGAAGTATGAGAACAAGAACCTTTTGTTAAATTTAAGAATACTTCAGCCTGATCGTAATATTATAGTAGATATGCTATCACCTTACGAAAGGGGAAATTTATGGACCGAGAACAGATTTATACAGATATGAAAAAAACACTTGGATTGGTGCCATCGATGTTTAAATCAATACCTGATGACACTCTTGAGTTAGAATGGGATCTTTTCAAAAAAAACGAACTTGAAGAGGGACCATTGCCGGGAAAATATCGTGAACTGATAGGTCTGGGAATAGCCGCGGTTTCAAAATGCAGGTATTGTACGTTTTTCCATACTGAAGTTGCTAAGATGTATGGTGCAACCGATGCAGAAATCGAAAACGCTTTGCGGTTCGCAAAATCATCAGCCGGCTGGAGCACCTATGTTAATGGATTGCAAATTGACATGGAGACGTTTAAAAAGGAGATTAAAGAGGTACGTAAGTTCGTGTCTGAGAAGAAATAATGTTTCTGGTTTGGAGGGGATTTTTTTCCCCTTCTTACCTATATCACAAGTCAAAAATAAATCGATTTCCTTTCTTTCTCCCCAACAGATTATCCCCTGTTTTTTTACTTCGATATTCATTATTTGGAGTTCGTTATTCGATATGTTTTCTTATATTTTCCTCTTTTCTGCTCCCTCAGTCCGGCCGTCTCTTTGTCCCTTAGTTCGGACGGAGGGTGTTACCCGTAATGGTATGAAGGGTAACAGTGTTTTCTGACCAAGTCAAGATGGTTCCTCTACCGCAGGACAGAAAATACCGGCTCGCGATAACGAGAACCCGGAGGAGTGATGCCTGCCCACCAAAAAGGGCAGAGAGCAGCCACCCAATAAGGGAACGCCCAAATTAATGATTTTAATTCACTGTAAAGAAAATCAGTAATGTCAACATACTGACCACCTGGGTAATAATATGGAGCCGTCGAAATTATCTGTAAAAAGATTTAATTTTCTATCAACCATCAGCAAAAATTCTCTAAAAGTGCTATAATTACATTAAAGACCGAAAGATTTTCAACGGTGGGGACGCTTTGAAGTTCCTTCGTGGGTAATGATACTTCTACACCATGAACGACTGGAAGCTCTTCTCAACAGTGGACATGGTGAACTGGACCGACCACGGCACTCCCGCCGGTGGGAAGACATTCAGCTGGTTCACCGACAATGCCTGGGCTCCACAAGCTGTCGCGAGAAACGGAAAATTCTATCTGTACGTACCGCTGAACAACAACACCGGCGCGAAAATCGGAGTATGTATCGCGGACAATCCGGAAGGCCCGTTCAAGGACCCGGTCGGCAAAGCTATAGCCCAAAGTGGAGGCATGGCCATCGACCCGACGGTGTTCATTGATGATGACGGGCAAGCCTACTTGTTCTGGGGGAATCGCAATCTCCGTATGGTGAGGCTAAACTCCGACATGATCAGCACTACGGGGAGCGTTACATCCAACATACCGATGCAGGGATTCACTGAAGGACCCTGGTTCTACAGGCGGGGGGGCTATCTACTACCTCGTTTATGCCGGGAGCGGCGAAAAGATCAGTTATGCGACCAGTGATGCACCAACCGGTCCCTGGACCTACAAAGGCGACATTTTCGGCAACCCCTCGATTGCCACCAATCATCCCGGGGTCGTCGACTACAAAGGTCACTCGTATTGCTTCTATCACAACGGTACATTGCCGGGCGGAGGAAGCTTCAAACGCTCGGTGTGCGTGGAAGAGTTCACCTACAAAGCCGATGGGAGCATTCCCAAACTCACCATGAGCACCAAAGGACCGGCTGCCGTTGCCACCCTGAATCCCTACCTGCGGACCGAAGCCGAGACTATCGCTTTTTCATCCGGGCTTAAGACCGAGGTGTGCACCGACAGCGGGGCCGGGATCAATGTCACCTCCATCAACAATGGCGACTACATCAAGGTCAGGGAGGTCGATTTCAAGGGCGGTGCTATCTCGTTCGAGG
>JBNKZD010000235.1:0-42600 GCA_050301235.1 Chitinispirillaceae bacterium
TCCTGCACCCTGCCTTTTAATTACAGGCGCCGGACATCCCAGATTGATATCGATACAACTTACATCATTCGCTTTCAATGTATCGATGGCAGGTTGGAGAGATTCTTCTCCATTGAGTGTCAATTGATAGATCACCATTCCCTCACAGCGACGGCGTTTGATAAATGGTGTGTTGTTCATAAATTCATACGGTATTGATCGCACCGATACCATTTCTGTATAAAGCGCACCATAACCACCAAAATCAGCCAGCAGCCGTCTGAATGCACTATGCGTAATTCCAGCCATTGGCGCAAGGTATAGTAGGGGAGATATTTCGCTATTTCCTGCAGAAGAGGTGTTTATTGACATCGTTGAGATAGATGTTTTGTTGAGATTACTATTATACCGATAGCGCTGAAGCAAAAAACCAGCCCAGGACAAAATAGACCAGTACAATATGAAAAAGCACAAAACAATAAACATCGAGTGCATTAGGCATTCGCGTATTTGTTTTTACTGACTTTTTGACAAGAAGGTTAAGATACTGATCCGAGATAATATAGAAAATTACCGGAAGCAGCCAGCTGGTACTGCACCAGAATAGCAGTTTAAAGAATGAGAGTCCCCAGAAATTTATAGCGACAATCAAATTGAAGATAAGTAAACAGGTTGATCCCAGGAACAGTGGGGTAAATGCCTTTTGTGCCCGATGATATGAAGAGGTGCATATTTTGGATGTATCTTTAAGTATCGTAAGACATTCCCGGTCGATTACTTCAGAGTGACCGTATCGCACCAAACCAGTTGCCAATGCCTGAACAAACTCCTCCATATCTTCAATGAAAAGGGGAAGACGGATCGTTTTTTCGCTTGAGGTAATTTTCAGAAAACCATTATGCAGAGGCACTTTTATATATTCGACGGAGGTTATCTCGGAGAAGATAACTGTTTTGATATTGTAGGGGTTCTTAATTATCAGACGTTCATCAGTAATAATGATATCAGTTTTGAGAATCTCATTATGAAAAAATTTTATTAGAAATATCGAAGCAATAATGGTCGATGTCACAATCAACGCTGCGCGAAAGGCCGATGGAACGATAATACCGTAGGTCACTTTTGCGTAGATTGTAGGACTCCAGACAGAAAAAAGTAGAATGGCTGTAACTGCTGTTATAATCAGTTCAACGTATATATACCGCTTCTGGAATTTAAAAACATAATTAGTTTCAGTGGTCATCTATAATCCTGTATTAAAAAAATAGTTATTTCAATAAATAGTAGCATAATTCAGATTAATGTGTTATACAATTTTGTCCGTTGTTTTAGAATATACTATCAGCTACTCCTGTACTCGTAACACAAGACTTCCTTTTGAAAGAATTATCGCCTGAATTGCATTTTCGGTAAATCGAACACCACCAACCGCAAGCGAATCTATCGTACCGTTGATCACTACATTGCTTGCTACATGGTGATTACACAACATTTTCTGGATCATAAGTTGTGATTCGAGCAGGCTTTCACGCATGGGAAATTTGAGGAAAGGTTTAACTTTTGATATAATGATATCATGAAACAGCCATTGGGCACTTTTGTGAAGAGCGTTATCCGTTTTAACATCAAATTCAAGGTCTTCGATGGAAATAATAGCTTTTTTCGTGTCGAAGACAACTTTGCCAATGAGATAGATCTTTCCAACATACGATCCCGTAAGGTCCAGCGCGACCACAGCATAACCATCAATGCCATAAACATCGACGTTTAAAATTACAATTTCACGTTTACCCGATGAAAATGAACGACCCTGAAGGTATTCGTTCATCATTGTGCTTGCATTTTGATAATTAATTTCGCAGTAAAGGTTGATGACAAATCCGGAATCTATTTTCCCCGGTACAATGAATTCGGGCAGCGGCGCAGTTGTATCGGCAATAGGCGCTTCACGGAAATATGTTTCTGCGATAGATTTGATTCCGACCGAGCTTTTGATAACCCCTTCATGCCCTTCAAGCTGGGTCATGTAGATACCAAGTGGAGAAAGTTTAAGCCAGATTAAAGGATCATCAGCGATTTTAATTGGCACCTGGATCTTATTCCAGAGTGGTTGGAGCAATTTTTTTGCATCAAGCAGGTCTGAAACCGCCTTATCGACAATTGCACCAAATGATTCCTGTTGTTTAGAGAGAACCAGATCCGCAATCGGTTTGAAAGGAATTGTGATAAATCGCACCTTGATAACAGGGTCAGAGAGCCACTCATAACCATCTGATTTGGTCATGGTAACAATACTCCAGTCATTTTTAATAAAGAGACGGGAGCGAAACTTGAGTGCAATTCCAGCCTCAACTTCCTGATATTCAGTATGTGACAAACCAAGAGCGCCGACTGTAAATTGAAACTGGAGCCAGATTTTAAGTGGTACTTTATATTCCAGCTCATCACCATTGAGAGAAATTTTAATTGTATCATATTTGAAAACGCGTATTTTAACCGGTTTGATACCATTAATTGTCAGGGTATCGTTTGCATACAGAGTATCATTCAATTGTGTATTGAGCATTTTTTCAACAACAGAAGTCCTGATCTCCAGAGGAACATTGATCACTGATGCAACCGGTGAAAATTTTTGAATTTCAGCGATTTTATCTTGTGGAATTGATGCTTCACCTTCAACTTTAGGCGGTGGAGTGCAGGTAAGAAAAAAAGTAGTTGTGAAAAGCAGGCTAACAAAGAGAATAAATTTCATGAACAGCTCCTTTGAGAATCAGGAAAATACAAAAAGCAAATGCCTTAAAGTGCATTAATTATAAGTCATCAACGGTGGATATACCACAATAGATTGAGGTATATTATAGAACGAACCCCAAGAGCAGTAACAATAGAACTTTTACAGTGTAAAATATCTTGCTCTACATTTCCCGCAAAGTGACTTATTTTTACCGCACACTGACTCCAATTTCCCATACTCTGGTCTATATTTCCCTCATCATGGCTCAGTATTCCTACATATTGATCTGAGTTTCCTGCATGTTGACCCTACATTCCCGCACCTTGATCTAAGCTTCCCGTATTTAAAAACACCTCAAATTTGCGAAATTGAACACTTCAGGTAAACCATTTACTCCGTCCGGGGCTGACGCCATCACAATTTGCATCAGTTAATATTATCGATAATATTCGACCTGTGACAAGTCTAAAGCCTGAGCATATGAATAATAATATAGCATTTAATGTGAAAAATATCTCCAGGAATGAAAAGAGACACGACGAACGTCATAAATGCAATGTTTTCATATGTTTGGCCATTTTTCAGCACGGGTGGGGTACAGATGCAAATGAATGTGGTAACGAGTGCCATGCTCAAAGATGTTGTCGTGGAGCATCCCGAAAACTATTGCAATCTGTTTGTTCGGATATCAGGATATAAAGTATATTTTGTAACTTTGAACAGGGGTATACAACTTGAATTAATAAATCGTGCTGAATATTGAGCCATATCGGGGACTCAATTTGTAAATTTTGCTTAACGATGTTAGATAATTTGATTGCTTACCAAAAAGAGATTTATATAAAAGCTCTCCAGTACCAGATCTGTAGATGAAAAAGTATAATTTATTTAATATCTATTTGGTACAAATACAGCAATAAGCGTGTAATCATCCATTGATGCTGTTCCGTTTACTACCTGGTGCCATGCATTAAAATAATATGTCTGCGCACCAGCTGCAGAAACCGCAAAGACTTTTGAAGTACTAAATGGAAACATTGAAATGCCAGCAGCTGCAAATGGCCCACGAATAAATTGAACACCTGGTGTTTCTGAGACATCGTTATTAGTTGAACTGACCTTCAACCTGACCAACCCAGATGCAGTTGATGCTGCGTTCCAATAAATACTCCCGCTTGCAGTTACAATCACGTACCCCGCACTTGGTGCGGAAACTGTAACACTGGCAATGTTTGAGGATGTACTAACGGTTGAAAGATTACCACCACTACCAGCTTCAACCCAATCTACACCTACATTGGAAGGTCCAGCAGGTCCGGTCGCTCCGGCAGGTCCGGCAGGTCCAATCGGTCCGGCAACACCCGTATCACCTTTTGGTCCTTGGGGACCAATTGGCCCAATCGGTCCTGCAACACCAGTATCACCTTTCGGTCCCTGCAGTCCAATTGGCCCAATCGGTCCTGCAACACCAGTATCACCTTTCGGTCCCTGCAGTCCAATTGGCCCAATCGGTCCTGCAACACCCGTATCACCTTTTGGTCCCTGGGGACCAATTGGCCCAATCGGTCCTGCAACACCCGTATCACCCTTTGGTCCCTGGGGACCAACAAGTCCCTGAGTTAAATTTGTGAGCTTGCTTCCATCGCCGATAAACTCTTTTGCAGTGACACTTCCTGGAACAGTAATGTTACCATTACCTGATTTAATCGTATTATTTGGTGCACCAGGTGTTTCAATGAAGAAATTTCCTGTTGTACTATTTCCACTCCACCCGATTTTGCCTGTTACGTTTGATCCTGTGGAGTCATAAAATTCGATGGTCGATGAACTCTGAGCAAATATGCCAAATAAAAATCCACTTACCAATAACGATGAAATGAGCTTTATCATAAATACTCCTTATTTTATGACTATTTTGATTTTGCCGTTGATTTTAATTGTCCCATTTTCGTACAGTCCAGGTTGAGGACATAGTGTTTTTGGGCGCGTACCAGTTGATGCTGCACGTATTGAAGCATTAAGACTGCTGTTTGGCTGAATTGGTGTACAGTCCGAAACTGTTCCAACTGGAATAAAATGTGCATGAACCAATGTGTGCCTTATAATTCTGAATTTATACGGTGTTACAAATCCGGCAATTCCACCACTCCAGGATGAAAATTCAAATCCGGTATTGGGAGTTGCTGCAAGTGATATTGTATCACCAAAACGATAAACTGTTTTTTGCGGAGTTGCTGTTACACTGCCAGTGTCTGAAGTTACGGTCAAGGAACAGTACTTTGCTATGACCTTGAAATTGAAGAGTGTACTATCCGTTTCTGTGGTTGAGGAAAGTGAAAGCGGAATTTGATAAGTGCCACTATCATACGCAGCAGCTTTAAAAGTAAGCAAAGAATCTCCAGTAAGGCTTACACGTTGGCTTGGTTGTTTAATTGCAAGAGTAACTGTTTGCGCTGCTGGTTTTATAAACCTGTTTTTAAGGTTGATAGTGATTGAATCTCCTTCAAAAAGACTATCTGTAAAACTTCCCTGTATCCAATATATAGATTTTCCAGTAGTTTCATGAATAACTAGAACTATCTCCTTACTGGTAACTGTATCAAATTCATTCTTAATAACACAATAGTAGACTCCGGAGTCTGCGCTGGTTATCGTTTTTAAAATCAGTGGGTTACCCTTACCGATGGTATCTGCATTTCCAACTTTGAACCAGTAATACTCAAGTGCAGTGCTGCTAAGTACATCGACAGAAAGACTACATGGCTTACCAATATCAGTGTATAAGACTGGTGGAAGATCTTTGGTAATCACCGGGGGGACACCTTTCACTGTGATGGATATCGTGTCGCTTCGGGTTTCTCCATTCTGTAATGTTGCAGTGAATTTGATGTTAAAAAGTCCAGATGTCTTCAGAACCTTTTTAAATTCAAATGTATCAATATCTGTCTGAGAAAAATTAAGTATATTGATCTGTGAATCGAGTGAATTAAAGTAAGTTGTGATATAACTTATCAAATGTGGATTACGTAACTGCAATGAAACAGAAAGTGTATCATCGAGTGCAAAAACAGTTTTATTGTTTACCAGAGGCAGTATATTGAGCTCTGCAATATCAAAATTTTCAAGTGGATCTGTCGGTAATTTGCAGGAAAGTAATAAACCTGCAAAAAAAATAAGAAAATGTTTTTTTACCATTTGAAGGTCCATTCTGGTTAGAAATTTTTGAAACAAATGGTATCAGATAAATATATGCTCCTAATCTAATATTCCCCATTAAAAGGTCAAACAAAAAAAATTGAATTTTTTAACTGGATAACAATTTCTGATGCACTAATTATATTATAGACTCTAATACTCAATCGAAAAACAAACGAATTTAGTGAGACTATCGGATTAATCTGATGCTAATAGCTGGGAAACTTGTACGATTTAGAACTGCAACAGGTTTGATTTTGCTTCTATCTATCACCGCACTATTCGCAAGAGTTGCACTGGATCCAGGTGTCTCGAATTACAACATGATCGTCGATACGTGGAAGCAACAGGATTTAATTGATACGAAAGGGTATCGTTCCGCAATAGCCAGAATCATTGACGGATTGCCACTTGAAACTAAGCAGAAACTGCAAACCGAATTGACTGGTGTAAATGAAGACGATTCTCTGGTACTTTTAGAGCAACTATATATAAAAGCAGCAACTGCCCGACGTCTACAACTATTCGAACGTTTGCTTCCCGACTCCACCCGGTTCGTGTATTCTGCACACGGTGTCTGGTCGCCGATATATTATGATAATGCAAATGAAGCCGGTGGAGATCTTATACTTGTTACAATGAACAAAGGTATTGGTGTTTCAACAGTTCTTGTGAAGGGGCAGACTCGCGATCCGGATATTTCATTTGATGGAAATCGGGTGCTGTATGCGTTTCGTGATCCGGTGAATGGAAAAAAATCCTATCACCTTTACGAAGTGGATTTAAACTCACTGGAAAAACGGCAGATTACCTCCGGTGAAGTAGCATCTGATTACCGATACAATTCAGATGTTGACGGGATCTATCTCCCCAATGATGACCTCATGTTCTGCTCTACACGTATGATTCAGATGGGGGATTGTCTTGATGATCGTTCGGTAACTGCAAACCTTTTCATTTGTAATAAGGATGGAAAATATCTGCGCAGAATCAGTTATGATCAGGCTCATATCTGCTATCCATCACTACTTACATCGGGACAGGTGATTTATTCCCGTTGGGACTATAATGATAAAAATCATACATATGCACATGGCCTCTTTACTGTTAATCCGGATGGGACAAAACAGGCTGAATTTTATGGGAATAACTCCTGGTGGCCGACTGCACTTTATTATCCCCGTCAGATTCCTGGAAGTGAAAAGATTATGGCAATAATCGGAGGATATCATTCAGGGCAGGCAGGTATTGTCGGTACTGTTGATCGTAATCTTGGGATCGCTAATGGAGCCGGAATAACACTTCTTGCACCTATACGTCTGCCAAAAGATGATACTGAGGGAAACTGGGCAAGAGACTTCGATGGGCGTAGCTTTACAGAGTATTTGCTCAAGTGGGGTCAGTTCGCTTTTGATCCGACTACATTTCCTAAAGCAAATGCTTATCCGATTGACGAATGGACCACAGGACCCTATTTCTGGCCATGTCCTCTGGATGAAAACAGTATGCTTGTCTGTCAGAATGAGGGACTATATTTCATGACCTCTACCGGACATAAGGAGTTGATCTGTTCCGGAAGATGTGCTTCTCCTCGTCTGGTTACTCAACGTACGAAACCTCCGATTTTTCAAAACAGCACAGATTGGAGTAAATCTGAAGGGGTTTTTCAGGTTATGGATATTTACACCTCGCAGTATCCTGTGCTTAAAGATATTCCACGGGGAACAATTAAGAAGTTGCGCGTTGTTGCACTTGAATACAGAACCGGCCCCTCTTCAGGTCATGGTGCGATGAATGTCGGACCCGGAAGTGTCAATAATGGAGGTGCAACCACCCCGATTCCGATCGCTACAGTAGGTGCATGCTGGGATGTTAAGAAAATTCTCGGAGAAACAAACGTAGAATCTGATGGATCAGCATCATTTTATGTGCCCGCACGTACACCCGTTTACTTTCAGGCTCTTGATGAAAAGGGGCATGTGGTACAAAGCATGCGTTCCTGGGCAACACTGATGCCGGGTGAAAACAACTCGTGCATGGGTTGCCATGAGTCAAAGTTGAGTGCGGTTCCTCCGCTTACGTATACACCAATAGCTGTAAAGCGTGGTCCGGTACCTCTTGACTCTTTTTATGGCCCACCGCGCGGTTTCAGTTTTTTAAAGGAGATTCAACCGATTCTCGATGCAAAGTGTGTTTCCTGTCACAATGAAGCTGGATCTGATAAGCCAGACTTAAGTCCCGGAACACTTGAACTCCCTGTTGGCCCCATAGTCTGGGGGGTAGTTTCAGGGCGTACTTCTGCGCGTGCATATCAGAGTCTGGTAACAACGACTGACTGGGATTACCATGGAAAATATGTCTGGTGGCCAAGTGCTGAGGACTCACCATTGCTGCAACCACCGTATCGAACAGGTTCTTCAAAGAGTCCACTTATAAAACTCCTGGAATCGGGACATCATGATGTTATTTTGACAAAAAAAGAACTTGACAAGCTGTGTGCCTGGATTGACCTTGGAGTACCATCATCGGGTGATTATAAAGAAGGATTAAATGATGAGTGGGGTAAGTTGATCGCAGCCCGGGAAGTTCAGCGAAGTGCATGGGAAGCTGCAGAAAAAAAGAATATTGATGAATATGTGAATGATTTTAAAACAGGTGCAGTAAACTCCTCACTGACAAAAATGCGAATACTTAATCAGGCTGCATTACAAGTGAAATATCTGCCCTCCATTGATGCTGCGATAGTACAGTTTTCGATTCCTGATTCCAGATCAAAACATTCAGCTGGTTCACCGTGGTCTCTGGCGCTGTATACCTGTTCCGGCCGCTATATAGGTACTGTTGCTGAAGGTGAATTGTCTGGCAGGGAGCAGCAGGTTACTGTACATTTTTCCAACTTCCGGACTGATAATGTAGCGACAGGCACATTTATCTGTATGTTACGTTCAGCTGGAATGGAGAGAGCTGTAAAGATCGCCAGAGTACAATGAAATATGTTAAGTTCGGGGGTAGTTAAGCTCAAAAGAACACCGCATATACTCTGCAGGGTTTGTAAATTTCCGAATTATGGTTTTTCATCTGATAAAAATAATTACACCACAATATCAATTTCCGAAACAATGCCTGCAGCACCAGTTTTTTCATTCAGCCAGATGCCCGATTGACGCAATACCCCATTAAGTGAATTGCTGTTGTCGAGCATGGTGTAATTTGTCGCAGCGTTTCCTGTATAGATTGCACCTACATTCTTCTGAAGGAGAGTAGAGACTGTATCATCGCCATTTTCATCCTTTTCCCAGATTCGTAAATCGGAAAAAATACGATCATTCTCATCAATCCATCCGTTTTTGTCATCATCATACGCTGAAAGCTCTGAGAAGCCGTTTCCACTTGAGGGGCCAAACAGTTCCGATCCATCATTGATGATACCATCACCATTTTTATCATATGCTAAAAAGCCACTGCCATTTGCTGGTACGGAAATTGTATCAAGAATTCCGTCGATATTTAAATCGAATTGAAACTTCTGGCTGGAAAGTTGAGCGGCTGACCCATTGAAATTGATCATCAATGGATCGATCAGCGCATCGCCGGCTTTAAGGGATACCGAGAGCTCTTCATACTGCTCACGGTTCATGGCGAGTGAGGTAATAAATTTGATTTTAGCACCTGATGTAGTCACTATCGAACCGGATGCTTCAAAGGAGAAACCTTCTTTGGTGTAATGTGTTTCTTTGTGCTGATAATCAATGCCCCAGCCTTGCAGTTGCGGTGGCTGTTGGGAAGATGCTGAAGATGTGTCAGTGATCTGATTTTGAGTATCACTATCTGATTCACTCTCTTCGGGCTTATACACTTTAATCTCTTTACCGGTGAACATCTCTACAAGATCTTTGAAAATTTTCAGGCGAATATCACCAAACCATTCATCATTAATATCATCTATTAGATCGTCGTTTTTCTGCGAATCTGTCGTCTGATTTTTTAATCGTTGCTGCTCGATCAGTTCAGGGCTGATAGAAATACGATCGAATGGTTTTCGCCGCACGTTTTTTTTACCGCTATCAGTAACTTCTTCAAATGACTTACGGTCTGGTCGATTGTCCCAGATGCGCAGGCTGGTTGATGATGTTCTTGTGTCGATGGAAATCTGGCTGGATGCAAGCGTTACTGAAGATTGAGCGATTTTCATATTGTGCCTCCCTGCACATAGTCTGTTACTAGTGTATCGGAAAATTTGGGGGAAACTTGATGATGAGATTTGCACAAATTTCGCGTTCGCCTCACCCCCTTGCCCCCTCTCCATTGGTGAATGGAGAGGGGGGAAAGAAAGAAAAAATGCGATCGCTTGCCCCCTTTCTCCACAAGGTGGAGAGAGGGTTGGGGAGCAATGCCATTGACTTAAACTTTCTTCGCAATAATTGTTGGTTTCGAGAGCCTCAACCAACGGTGGCTGAGGCTCTCGAAACCACCTTCAGAAGTAGCTGTCAACCTTAAGGCAATGGCATTGGGGTTGGGGAGAGAGGCGGAATCAGAGTGAGAGCTTATATATGAATAAAAAGTATCAAAAAACATTCATTATTGGAATATGTGGGGCAACTGGCGTCATAGTGGCAGTGCGTTTATTGAAACACTTGCTTGAAAATCCTTTCCGTATCTATTTGATTATATCAACAGCAGGCTATGATGTATTAAAACACGAATGTAGGTTTGATGGACGTGATGTGCAATCATTTTTATTGTCGCAGGGAATAGATCACCATCATGATTCAAAATTAATTTTGTGTGATAATGATGATTATTTTAATTCACCAGCTAGCGGTTCTTTTCTTCATGATGGGATGATAATTGCCCCGTGCAGTATGAAAACGCTAGGTGCGATTGCTAATGGGATCAGTGATAATCTGATTTGCCGTTGTGCTGATGTAACTCTCAAAGAGCGGCGGCCACTGGTGCTTGTAACCAGGGAATCACCTCTGAATCTGATACATATAAGGAATATAGAACGAGCACACCTTGCAGGAGCCCTGATAATGCCTCCAGTGCTACAGTTCTACAATGGGTCAGATTCTGTTAATACAATGATTGATATGTTTATCGGCAGGGTTTTTAATTATCTTTCTATTGAGCACTCATTGTGTGAACAGTGGGGGCTGCAGGAGAGGTGAAAAACGCTATATTGGCGAACCCATAATTATCATAAACAGCCACATCAGGAAAAAACTGATAATCATTGTGAAATTCGCAATGGTTGCAGTAATACGTGAATCGTAGCCAAACTCAACAGAGTAGGGGATAATGGCAAGCTGCACAGGAAGTACCAGGCCAAACAGTATTACAGTCCTGTAGAGTAATGAAAAGGGCAGTATAAAATATAAAATTGTACCAACGGTAATTCCCGCGATAAAGCGCAATGTCAGCACTTTCCCGATTAGTTTCCAGTGAGCTGTATCAAAGTGAAAATCAAGTGTCAACCCAAGCACAAGCAGTGCCATTCCGGTATTTGCCTGAGCAATAACGTCGATGACATCATAGGGGAGACCCTTCAGCTGTATATGGGTAATGTTCAGAACTATTGCAATAAGAAAGCACATGAACGGGATCGAGGTGGAAAACAGGTGTATGATACTGAGAACATTAATTTTCTTATCACCTCTCACCGGAGAGTTAATGTATCCCAGAAGGTAGCTTAAGCCAAAAACGATAAATATGTTTCCAAAATCAAACATGGCGACGGTTGCAAGTCCACTCGTTCCAAAGAGTGATAAAATTATAGGATAAGCAAACAGCCCGATGTTAAAACCCACTGATGACATCCGTGCGACGCCTTTATCGGCTACTGGTGAGTTTTTGAACACAAATCCCGATACAAACGCAACACTTAAAGAGTAGAGCAGACAGATCAGGGGAGCTGTGAAAAGCGAAAAATCGAGTTTAATTTCTGTTACAGTTTTTAATATTATTGCCGGAAGGGTGACATTCAGAACTATTCGCGAGAGCGATTTCCCGTGGTCACTTGAGAGTACTTTTGTTTGTTTGAGTATATAGCCAATGGCAATGACTGCAATCGTTTTCAGAAAAATCAGATGTATATTAGTCATATTGTTCTTAATGCGCACTGCGCCAGTTATGTGCAACCCCGGATTCTACTTTCACTGGTACTGATAGCGTTGCGGCGTTACTCATATTTTCAACAATCGCTGCTCTGAATGGTTCAACAATGGCAACAGGTACTTCAAAAATCAATTCATCATGTACCTGAAGCAACATGCGGGCTGTCGGAAAACTGGTTTTTATCTCCCTGTCGACATCGATCATCGCCAGTTTTATGATATCTGCAGCAGCTCCCTGAACAGGGGTGTTTATTGCAGTTCGTTCAGCAGCTTCACGGATAACCCGGTTCTGAGCATTTATTTCAGGCAAAAACCGCCGTCTGCCGAACATCGTTTCCGAATATCCGCAATCCCGCGCTTTCTGAATGGAACTCTCCATGTAGTTTTTAATTTTCGGAAATTGCATAAAATAGGTATCAATAAATTTTTTAGCTTCTGCAAATGAAATCGATAACTGACGGGAGAGATTCAGCGGACCCATGCCGTACATCAGACCGAAATTAATGGTTTTTGCAGCACGCCGCATATCAGGTGTTACCATTTCGGGAAAGCATTGAAATATCGCTGATGCAGTCTGCGTGTGAATATCCCTGTCATCACGAAATGCTTCAATAAGAAAGGGGTCTTCCGACAGATGTGCCAGAATTCTCAATTCGATCTGTGAGTAATCAGCAGACAGAAGTGTGTATCCTTTTTCAGCAATAAAGGCCTCACGGATACGCCTCCCTGTTTCGCTGCGGATGGGAATGTTCTGAAGATTGGGGTTGGTGCTTGACAGCCGACCGGTTGCTGCAATGGTTTGGTTGAACGTTGTATGAACTCTTCCACTTAGTGGACTGATCTGTAATGGCAGTGCATCAATATAGGTAGAGCACAGTTTCTGAAGTTCCCGATATTCGAGTATTTTGCCAACAATTGGATAATCCGGAGCAAGCTGTTCGAGAATTTCGGCATTAGTTGAGTGACTTCCGTTTTTAGTCTTTTTCATTGTCGGGATCTGCAGCTTATCAAAAAGAACTTCACCAATCTGTTTTGGTGAATTCAGATTGAACGATTCTCCTGCCAACCGGAATATTTCATCGGAGAGCTTCTGCAATAGATCATTGTACTCTCTGGAAAGTGTACCTAAATGTTCTTTGTCAATAAGAATTCCCGAAAGTTCCATCTTTGCAAGTATCGATGTAACCGGTAATTCTACAGTTATCAAAAGGGATGAAAGATGCGCATCGTTCAGTTTGCCTTCCATTACCGATTTCATCTGATAGATTAATCCTGCTGCTTTACTGCAGTAATCTGCCATTGCATCTGATGATAATTGGGAACGGGCAATTTTACTTTTTCCTTCACCTAACAGAGTTGCTATTGCAGGCATATCCCTTTTCAGCCACTCAACCGTCAATATATCAATGCTGTAATCCCGTTTCCCCGGGTCCAGAAGATACGCAGCGATCATTACATCAAAGGCGATTCCCTGTAACGAAATGCCGTGTTTCTTCAGTACCTGAATGTCCGATTTTAGATTATGGCCAATTTTCCGAATGGCTGTTGATTCAAAAAACGTTTTCAGTCGAAGAAGCTTTGAGTAGTCACCATCCTTAAATGAGAGAAAACAGGAGGTTGTACCATCAATTGAGATTGCCAGCCCAAGAACTGAGGCATTAATGGTGTTTTCATCCGATAAAAACAGATTGAGTGAAAAATTGTCGCATTGTTGAAGTGCTTCGATCATGGAAGTAAACTGTTCTTCGGTGGTGATGGCTGATGTGTTAATCTGAGAAATCTCAGATTCTCCAAACATCGGATTGCGCATCAGGGAGTGAAATTCCAGCTCTCTGAAGATCTCTTTGCAGCGGTCACCATCAATAGTACCTCGTTTAAGTGATTCCATTCCGATCGTGACAGGTGTTAATCGAAGTGTTGCAAGTTGTTTACTTAGTGATAGAGCTTCTTTATGTTCCTCGATTTTCTGTATCAGTTTTGCATTTCCAAGTATTGATGGGTCATTCAGGAGTGCATCGACATTGCCGCATAGTTCGAGAATTTTAATTGCATTTTTGGGACCGATACCGGGTACTCCGGGAATGTTATCGGAAGAATCTCCGATCAGGGAGAGATAATCGACGATTTTCTCCGGTGGGATTCCCATCTTTTCCTTTACCTCATCAATTCCGATAGTCAGTAGTGTTCCGGTTCCCTCCGGTGCAAGCATTTTTACGTTAGGAGTGATAAGTTGCATCAGGTCCTTGTCTTTAGTAACCAGAAAAACATCAAAGCCTTCACTTTCTGCTTTTTTGGTTAATGTGCCAATCAGATCATCAGCTTCAAGGCCATCCTCCCGAATGACCGGAATCCTGAATGCCTCGATTATATCATTTATTATAGGAATTTGTGATTTGAGTTCATCAGGCATCTCCTGGCGGTTTGCTTTATATTGAGCATACATCTCATGTCGAAATGTCGGTTTACTGCTATCCAGAACAACAGCACAATACGTGCAGTTGTACTTTTCGAGTAATTTAATGATGTAGTTGGAAAAGCCAAAAGCTGCACTGGTGTTCTGACCTTTAGCATTGACCAGAGGGTTACGGATAAATGCAAAATAGGCCCGATAAATGAGAGCGTGTCCATCGATCAGAAAAAGTTGCGGTCGATTCATTTTTATTATATTTCCATAATATGTAATGTTCAGTTTTTCTCCCCACGGAGAATCTGCTACGAAGTATTTTGAATTAGTTCCGCGGATAGTGTATTATACTGCGGATGGGTTAAAAATTAACATTTTAGTCATTGCATTTTTCTCGTTCCCCCATCCGCTTTCGGCACCATCCCCGTTAGCGGGGGAAGAATGGGATAGGGGTCGCAGAATATGTGGAAATTTGCAATTAGCTCAAAAGATTTCATTTCAGTCGTCCGGAGTATAAAATCAGTTTTTTAGAAAAATTATGCAACATATTACGTAAGTTTCTGTTAAATTGTGTAATAAAAATCGATTCCAGATGCATTTAAAGGGTTAAATCATGAGAAAAGAAGTTTTTGCGGGACGTTTGAATCTCAAACGACTATTTAAAGAGTTCTTCAGTTCAATAATCGAGGATTCAAAAGATACTCGGTCCTTTTTATCTTTTGGAAAACAACAACGGGAACAGGAACCAGTAACTTCAAAGATGTTGCTTTTTACTGGCGAAAACGGGTTGGGTAAGTCTTCGGCAATCAAACAATGCATAAAAACTGCACAGAATATTGCATCAGAAACAAAGAAAAGTGTAAAAGTGATTTATCTGGATCTTGAAGAGTGGTATCAGCGCAAGGGTACACTTCCACTCACCCCGAAGGAGTTCATGGCTGTTCTTATTGAGATAGTCACAGAAAGGGAGTTGGGGTTAGCACCGTATTTCACCAGATATCAGGATCTTGTTTCCAGAATAGAAAAGCTCTCAGAGTATGAAAAGGATATCATTCTTGATGAGTGGCCACGGGAGTTGTTCCTTGAACCGGTTTCCTTTGATGAAGCGGACATTCATAAAAGCTGTGAAGAATGGGTGCGCAAAAAACAATCAAAACAGGATCTGGAGCTTCTGGAAAAAGCAGATCTCAAGGCAACAGAGTTGCTCTCAAATGGTTTTTCTGATGCATCGATGGAATATCCGGTAATCTTCGTGATTGATAGTTTCGAATTATTAAACAATGATATTGAAAAATGGTTCAGGCTGGAACTGCTCCGACGTCTTCATGAACAGAAAAATCGTCTGATGACAATTATCTCTGGAAACAGCAATTTTGCTCGCGGGTTCCGAAGTACTTTCTCTGAAGAGACCTGTTTTACATTCAATTTCCATGATCTGACACTATCAACGTTTGATATTTCATATGTTTCTCAAAAACTTTTTCTGAACCTGGCAGATGAAGATGTCAAAATGATTGAGAGCTATTCTGCCGGAATACCAGTTATCGTTCAGGATATAAGTGATTATATTGAGAAGAAAAAACCACTTGACAAAATTATCAGAGATGTGCATTCTGAAATCGGGGACGTTGATTCCCTTACAAGTGAGATGGTCCAGAGATTAATCTCGCTGATCGAAAATACCAATGCCAAAGAACGCATTTTTCACCTGAGCATGTGTAATCAATTCACACCGGCGCTTCTGGCAAAATTGTGGAATATATCATTCTCTGATGTTAACAATACGATTAATGAGCTCTCGGAGGCTTTTTCTTTTGTTAAAAACCGACGGGTGCATACAATGGTACGATCCTGTATTCGTTCTTTCCTGCTTCAGGAATCTGCGCTTGGGAGTGAATCCGCATTTAACGATTTTTTCAATACATTCTCGTCGATAAGTTCTGAATATTATGATGATCAGCTTCTCCAGCTGTGTCTTGCGATCCCATCACTGCAAAAAAGATATCAGGATGACCGTTATTGCAGTATTCTCATCGGAAAGTTTATCTGTAAACTGTGGACATCACCCGATGAAGCATTCTCTTTACTGCCGGGTTTTTATCTTGAGATGATTCATTATAACGAGAAGTGTGCGATAGATCTTTTATGGCAGATGGAGGAGTTCAGACCAATCCTTTCAACTGTTAATCAGGATACACTCGATATGCTGGAACAGGGTATCTATCTGAATACACCTTCAATGTTCCGGAACAGAATCGCTGTTGACAGTAAGGAGCAGGATCTGCTTACCTATCTCACGGATTGCAGTGGTTCGTTCAGTGATGAACGTAAGGCACTTCTCAATAGCAGTGCCGGACGAATTGCGTTCAGGATGAATGATCTCAGGGAAGCTCTTCTTCTCTTTAAACGGGCCTTATCGCAAGTTGCCAATGTCGACAATATAAGAAATATTATTTTTGAAGATTTTCTGATGCTTGGTTATGCCTTTCTTTCCAATTCGGATCCACAATCTGCAGTTGATGCATTCTCGCATGCTGTGAAAGTGCGGCCGGAAAGCTTTCTTCCATGGTTCGATATGGGTAATGCATTTATTAGAATGGAACAATACGATAAAGCGGTTGAAGCGTTAAACAAGGCTGTTGAGATTAACCCCGATTATCAGGAAGCATGGCATAGTCTGGGAACCTGCAACAATCAACTGGGTAATTATCATGATGCTGTTGTTTCTTTTGGGAAAGCGATAGAAAAGGGTCCGCAAAGTGCAGAATTATGGTTCGAAATAGCTGATGCGTACCGGAGTCTGCAACAACATGAAGATGCGGTAAAATCCTATAGCAAAGTTGTATCTATAGATCCCTCGAATGCGCAGGCCTGGTATCTGATGGGTAAATCAAACTCTGCGCTGGAAATTTCGCAGGAGGCAGTAATTTCCTATCAGAATGCTATCGAGATCCGTGAAGACTTTTTTGAGGCACTCGAAGCACTTGGGCTCGAGTATTTCTCGATGAAACAGTATGCGGATGCTGCAGAGACACTTCAGAAAGCAGAGGTGTATCAACCCGAAAATGCAAAACTGCTTTTCAATATTGCACAAGCCTGGTATAAGGCTGAAAAATATGAAGAAGCAATACGGGTTGGAATAAAAGCCGTTGAGCACGACCCTCTCGAAGCTGAAGCTAACATTGTGGTCGGTAAATCATATACTGCCATGAGTAATTTTCAGGATGCACTTAAAGCATTTATGAAAGCGGCAGAAATTGAACCATTCAATGCGGAAACCTGGAATGATATTGGTGACAGCTATTACGCTCAGAGTCATTATTCTGAAGCAATCACCGCGTTTAAAAAGGCGGTGGAAGTTGATCCGAATCATAAAGGAACATGGCACAGTATCGGACTTGCATATCAAATCCAGGAAGAGTATGTTTCTGCAATTGATGCATTTAAAAATGCGCTTGCGATCGAACCGGAGAATGCAGAATCATGGTTCCAGAAAGGGCGTGTTCACATGGTTCTGGAACAATACGATGAAGCAATCGAGGCTTTTACCAAAACCACAGTGTTAACACCTGATTCCCATGATGCCTGGTATAAAAAAGGACTATCTTTCGCAAAGAAGCAGGTTTACGATAAGGCTATTGAATCTTTTGTAAAAGCTGCAGAGCTGTGGCGTTCTGATGCTGATATCTGGTACAATCTCGGTTTATCGTATGCAGCACTGCACTTTCATGAATCCGCAGTCAAGTCCTTTGAAGAAGCTGTCGCACTGGCTCCATCACGGTATGATCTCTATCATGACCTTGGAGTTTCATTCAAAGAGCTGGCCAGATTTGAGGATGCGATTTCGGCTTTCACCAAAGCTCTTGAAATCGAATCTGATAAGATCGAGTCTGTTACCGCTGTTGCCGAATGTTACTACCATCTTGGTAAATTTGAAGAGGCAAAACCAGGTTTTATCAAAGTTGCAGAGATTTCTCCGGAAAACACCGACAATCTGTATTTTCTCGCTCTGACCTGCCATGCGCTGGGGGAGTTTGAGAATGCGATCCAGTATTATTCAACAATTACCAGCATCAAACCAGAATTTACTGAAGCATGGTTCAATACTGCTGTGGCTTATCATGCGCTGGGGGATTACCCTCGAGCAATTGATGTTTATGTTCAAATTGTCGACAGGGAACCGGAGCATGGTAATGCCTGGTATAATTTAGGTACTGCGTATCATGCAATAAACGAGCTCGAGCATGCAATTGTTTCCTATCGTGAAGCATCACGGATCAATCCCGAAAAACCGGATGTGTGGTTTCAAATGGGAATAGCCTATCATACCCGTGAACAATACGGTGAAGCAATCCAGGCATATCGTAAGGTTGTCAATATTGATAAAGCTCATGTTGATGCATGGTTTAATCTTGGTACCGCTTGTCTGGTGTGGAATAACTATGATGATGCGATCTCATCATTTAAAAAAGTAATCGAAATACAGCATGATCATTTTGGTGCGTTGAGCAACATTGCGATGGCAGCATTTGAAGCCACAGATTATAAATCTTCTGTCGAAAATGCCGAAAAAGCAATAGCATTAAAACCTGATGAGACCTGGATTAATGCATATCTGGTTGCGTCGTATGTGATGATTGGCAATAATACACTTGCAGGTGAACGTCTTGCGACACTGAAATCCTTTGATGCTAACGGTCAGGATCTCGAGCAGACTCGCGTGCTGCTTAAAAAAACGATCGCTAAAAAGCCCGGCAGCAGCGATGCTGAGAATTTCCTGAAGAGTCTTGATGAAATTCAGAGTGTTACAAATACCTGATCTTCATGCAGTGAGTTGAAAACGCGTGTATTCATGTAAAGAAGCATTCTTTGCAGATGTTTCTTTCATGATGCTGCTACATCGTTTCCGGATTTTGTTTTCAGATTCTTCTGCTCTTTTTTTTTCTTACATTCCGGACATATCGCGCCCTTATAGCTAGGTTCATGTGGTGGCACCTTCAGGGCACGGTACCAGAACCCATTAATCTCAATTTTCCCGCAAATCACGCACAAATCCCTAGCTGTTTCAGTTTTCATAGAATTATCCTTTGTTGTTTGGGCTAACGGGTGGTATCTGGTTTATACTTCAAAGGATGTGCCAGTTGGGCAGTTGGCGGAAGGCGGAGGGTAGTAAGACGGTGTTTATTGGGCATTCCCATCGGGTCGACTCTTCGACAGGCTTCACTAAATTCCAGTATTACCAGCCATTAATATTGGGTATGGAATTAAATTTGGGAGAAATAAAAGATCTGCCAATAAAGTTATTTATAAACTTCCAGCAAAAATATCCTTTCTGCACGATCTTGACAGCATCAGTTTTGTAATTACGGATCCCCAATATCTTGTTACACCAAAAAACAATAGAGATACAACGAATCCACTCTATAAAGCGATTAGAGCAAATATTTTCGAGAGGTTACAGACCTACTCCTTAGATTTTCAAGAATTGTCGGAAAAATACTATAGACAAATAACTTTTGCTTTTAATAATCTTGCTTATAAAAACAATGGCGTTTTAGACGGCCTGCCTTATGCCGTATGGGAAATCTGCAAAGACAATAGGATTAATCATTTTGCTGTTTTATTATGATTGCTGTTAAGAACGGTTCATCTTTCATAGACGATGTTCAAAATTATACAAAAAATAACATAACCGGAAAATGTAGAAAAAAAAACCCATTGGGACAATGTTGCAGGAATGTTTTTATTCAGGAAATTGGTAAGTACTATTCACCCAGTCGCTAATCAACCGGGACAGTCTGGCGCGTGTCGTGAGTATATAAATCCCGCATCATGTAAAATCTCGCATTTTGCATTGTTGTATCAGAAAACTACAATTTGACATAAGGTACTGATTTTTAATTGCAACATACTTATTCTTGCTGACCGCTAACCGGTGCATTCTGACCGCTTTGGCGCATGCTGCAATGAAACTAATTTTTGGTTGCCGGCTTCGCTGCGCTAGGCTCTCTGCGTTTAATATTTGCAACTGGTAAAGTGCCACGGCCTGAAGGCACGTGCCACACCAGTTTCTTTAAATTTTAAAAAAAGAACTTAATCAATATACCCCTTAACTTTCAACATCTCTGCCGAAAGAATACAGCCACCTGCCGCCCCGCGTACTGTGTTGTGATGTAAACCGACGAAACGGTAGTCAAACACATTGCATGGGCGGAGTCTGCCCACGATGACGGTCATTCCGTTGCCGGTGTCCCGATCTTTTCTCGGTTGCGGACGATTTGGTTCATCACGGTATTCGAGTGGAGGAACCGGTGCTGATGGCAGGTTGAGTTCCTGTGGCAGCGCTTTAAAGTTCCGCCAGATCGAGATAATTTCGCTTTCGGATGATGGTTTTTTACCTGCAAATTTTAGACTGACACATGCAGTATGCCCATCGATGACAGGTACTCTGTTGCAATGCGCAGTTATAAGCGGGCCCGCAGATGGAATAATTTTGCCATCGGTAACGGATCCAAGAATTTTCAATGGTTCAATTTCCGATTTCTCTTCTTCACCTTTAATAAACGGAATAATGTTATCTATCATGTCAAATGCTGATGGACCGGGATATCCGGCACCGGAAAGTGCCTGAAGAGTGGTCACCATCATTTTACTTACATTGTACCCTGCCTGCATGAGTGCATAAATCGGGGTCATATAACTCTGGATACTGCAATTTGATTTGACGACGATACAACCGCTTGACCATCCGTAATGCCTGCGCTGCGAAGGTATGATGTCGAGGTGGTCACTGTTGATTTCAGGCAGCACCATGGGTACATCGGGGGTATGACGGTGTGCAGAATTGTTTGATACAACTGCAAACCCTTTGGCTGCATAGGCCATTTCGAGTGCTGCGACTTCGTTTTTATCCATATCCACAGCAGAGAATACAAGTTTACATTTACCTGATGCCTGATCGACAATATTTGCATCATGAACAACCTGTGAACCAATTGATTCCGGTACAGGTATCGACATGTGCCATCTGCCGGCAACTGTATTACTGTATTTTTTACCTGCCGATGTGGGGGAGGCTGCGAGCCAGGTTATTTCAAACCAGGGATGATTTTGAAGCAGTCTGATATAATTCTGACCTACGACACCGGTTGCTCCAAGAATACCTACGGGAATTTTTGCTGACATGAATACTCCTTTGTATGATCGGTTTTATACAGTTACCTGGCCCTCATTGCATTCAGCAGGCTCTCTTCTGATCATACAAAAGAAAAAGGCCCGCTTGATCTGCGGGCCTTTTTGATATTTTTGCTTGTCTCGACTACAATATCATAAACAACCCGCAAACATCTTAGTTGTCGGCTTTGTGGTTGTCTTTATCGTAGTCTTTATAACGTTAGAATTTTTCATAATTTTTATGATCTGTTAATTCAAATTTTTTAGTTACAGTAATATAGTCAAAAATAAACAAATGTGCAAGGATAATATAAATACGCAGTAAACACTCAGAAAAAATATAGTCCATAAAAGAGTGCGTTACGAGAGGTTTGACCACAAATTCTGACGAAAGGAAGAATTTATTGTGGCAAACCTTTCGTATCGGGTGGGGAGTCAAAAAGATGAATGCCATTGATGCGAAAAAAAAGAGATTTGCGATCAATGGCATTTGGCTTTTTGCGGGGGAGGGTGCGTTGTACAACGCAAGCCCCTCTCCCCAAATGCTGAATGTTAGAAATGATCAGTCTCCGATTCCTTGTTTTCTGAAGATACCAGTTCAATTTTAACCTTGGCTATCCGTTGATTATCCATTTTAACGATGGTAATTTTTACATTTTCAAGTTCAAGCGACGTTCCTTCCTGAGGAACATCACCGTATTCATGATAGATCAATCCGCTCAGAGTATTGTAATAAGCATCCTTCTGTTCAAGATCAAGATGGAGCTCCTCATTTAAATCATCAAGATCGATATGTGGATCAACAAGGTAGGTGTTTTCAGTGACTTTAATAATCTCCTGCTCCTCTTCATCATATTCATCCTGGATATCTCCAACAATCTCTTCTAAAATATCCTCCATGGTGACGACACCTGCCGTTCCACCATATTCATCAACAACAACTGCAAGGTGGATGTGCTTTTTCTTAAACTCCCTCATCAGATCATTAACTCTTTTACCAACCGGGACATAATGTACCTTTTTCATGATTTTATTAAGGTTCCAATTTTCGCCTTCATGCTCGGAAATCCAGCTGATAATATCTTTAGCGTAGAGAATGCCAACTATCGAATCAATTGTTTCTTTATACACCGGGATACGGCTGTGGCTCTCTTCACGGATTAATGTAAGTACTGATTCGAGATCGGTGTCGATCGACAGAGCTTTTACATCAATTCGAGGAACCATTATCTCTTCAACTGTGGTATCACCCAGATCGAAGATACTTCTGATCATCTCCCGCTCTTCTTCATCGAGCGCTTCAGAATCGTTTGTTTCGGTAATTCTGGCTTTTTCTTCATCAGTTAAAAAATCAAGCCGCTCATTATATCTGAATATCTTTAGAAATAGTTTATGCATTGAAGTGAACAGAGCTGCAAAGGGATAGAGGATCAGACTGAAAATTTTGTACAGTATAAAAACGATATTAAAAAGCGGACGGTAATGCTTTAATGCAGTAGCCCTGGGAATTTCGTGTCCTAATAGATTGAGTAGTACAAATGATATAACTACTGTAAATACAATACGATAGAGTATTGATTGGGAGGGATGCAGTTGTGATAACAACAAGTACAGGAACACTGAAAACGATGTACTTCCAATAGTTTTTCCAATTGAAACGGTACTGCTGAGAATTGAACGGTTTTTGAAAATGTTTTCTACCTGAAGGCTATACAGTCGCTGATTGTCATCATCGGATGAAGATGTTGATTTGTCGATAGATAGAAAGATGATTTTTACACATGAAAACAGAGTTGAAACTAAAAACGAAATGATGATTCCGGTAATCAGATATGATACCGCAGGGCCACTATCCAAAATTCCTCCTTGTGTTACTCCACATTAAAATAGTGCAGTTCCTTCTGTTCCATAACGTCCCGTTCTTTTACTGTCTGGTGGTCATATCCAATCAGATGAAAAAAACCATGAACCAGCAGTCTTTGCAGTTCATCATCATAGGAGATCCCGAATCGACGAGCCTGCACTTTTACCCGTTGGAGAGAAATGTAGATCTCTCCAAGAAGATCGGGTTCATTAAATGGAAACGAAAGCACATCGGTTGCGTACGCTTTTTTCCGATATGTGGTGTTTAATTTTTTAATATAATAGTCTGAACAGAGAATGAAATCAGTTCTTTGATTTTTTGAAACGTTTTCTCCCTCATAGAGTACCTTAAAAAGCGTATTCACTTTCCGCAAAGGGCAGGGGAGAGTTGTATAGTTATGGTGTACCCGTATGGGTGAACTGTTTTTCATTATTCGAAACAGATTGACTGAAATTCAGCCTTAGTTGTACAATATTTTATAAAATCTTAAAAAACGGATTACTATCTGATTCTATCATTTTATAACATTAAAATCTGGTAATATAATAAAAATTTTCTGAATATTCAATTGATATTGAGTTTTTCCTGCACTTAATGATATCGGAGTTGTTATGTATTGTAAATTGTGGTCAATCATTTTACTCCTCAATATACTTCTTTTTTCAGCATCTCCTCTTCACTCACAGACGCCAGTCAGAACCAGTAAAATAAAAAGTATTGTAGGTACTGCCAATATCAGGCGTAGTGGCACCGTGAACTGGGTACCGGCCAGAGTGAATATGCCGGTAAAAGAGCGTGATGCGGTTCGTACCTTTATTGAATCAGAACTGGAGCTGGAAACATCTGAGGGCACAATCCTTAAACTTGGTGAAAACGCTACACTGGAACTCGATAAGCTCACTTCAAAGGAAAATATTGATAATACAAAGGTAAAAATTCTTAATGGTAATATTGTTGCTAACGTCAAAAAACTTGTCAATGCCAATTCAAAATTTGAGTTTGAAACACCAACCGCTACTGCTGCTATCCGTGGTACTGTTGTTGGTTTTGATGTGGGAAAAGAGAAGACAACAATCAAAGTGTTTGAAGGTGTGGTCCTGGTTACCCCCAATGGCACCAAAAGAAGTGTTGAGATCAAAGAAAACGAGATGACATCGGTGGCAAAAGGGCAGAAAGAGATTAAAATCGAAAAGCTTGAAGTGAAACCAGGTGCTAAGCAGCAAACGATCGAGACCGGCATGTCTGATTCTGTTAATAATACATCCGTCGCCACTTCTTCTGATTCATCATCGGTAGAAGATTCTGTTACGTTGATTAAGACTGCTGAACCAACAGGTGATACAACTCTTTCCAAACCTCAACTTCCGGATGTTGTCATTGAAAACAAGGATGAGGAGCTGCTGTATGAACAATCGCAGACTACACCGGGTACATCAAGCAGCAGCGTGGCTCCAAAAGTAGAGACTCCTCTCAAATTACAGATCACTTCTCCGGCAGAACGTTCCGAAGTCAAACCTGGTTTACCGATATCTGTTACTGGTTCAGTCAGTCCGGCAACGGCATTGGTTACAATACTTGGTAAAAAGGTTACGGTTGCAGCGAATGGACAGTTCAAATTGGATATCACGGCACCAAAGCAGTCTGCTGATTTTGAGATAATGGCCACCGCAGAACTTGATGGCGCGTTTCAGACCATCACACGGGCAGTTATCGTAAAATCAGTCGAGTTGAATTTTGATGTAAAAGCACCCACTGATGGTCAGGTGTTTACAAGAACAACTATACCAGTGAGTGGTACCGTCTCATCCGGAGCGACGGTCACAGCGATGTCCATACGGGTGCCTGTTACCGCAAGTGGAACATTCAGTGGGCAAGTCCCGATTCCTAATGAAGATGGTGAGATTTTTGTTGAGTTCGAAGCATCTCTTGATGGTAAATCTAAGACAATTACCCGGAAAATCATATTTCAACCTGAGTTTCGGTTAAATATCACAAGTCCGCAGGTAAATCAGGTGGTAAATTCAACCACGATCCAGATCAAAGGTGATGTTGCTCCACCGGGAGCGAATGTGAGTGTTCTTGGGCGTTCAATGAATGTGTCATCTACCGGTATTTTTTTCGGAACCGTTCAGATTCCGGATGAAGAAGGGGAGATCGAACTTGATTTTGAGGTAACTTACGGGACAACGACAAAGAATGAAACCCGTACAATTGTTTATCAGAAGCCGGCTGATATCTCTCGGCCAGAGATCCAAACTGTCCTGCCACAAATATCTGAAAGTAAACAGGTCTCCATTGCTGTGTACGATCGGACTCCAGGTGATGAGATAACCCTTAATTATACGATCGATGGCGCAAAAGAGTCTGAAAAAGGGTTACCCAATTCAAGCTTTATCATCCCGTTGCAAGCCGGCATCCATGCCTATACATTTCAGGCCGTTGATAAAACAGGTAACAGTTCACAGGCTATTTCACAGAATATTATCTGGTTCGGAACTACTGACTGGATGATAAAAACGAATAAGACCATCGATGTGCTCTATCTGCCGCCACCGCCGCCATCACGACCAGACGATGAAGATATGCCAGTGTACCCGCTTGAATTTTCAATAGAAAATCTTCCGGACAATGATATGCGTCTGATCTCCATTGTAACAGTTGTAAATAAGGTAACAGGAGAAAACCAGACACGGAAAACATTTACCGATCAATATTTTTCCATAGATATGAAATTAAAGAATCACACCACCAATATTTTTGATATCTCGATCGAGGATGTCAGAAAAAAAATTAAGACCAGGACTGTTCAAGTGGTAATAAAATAGGTTTATAATCATGACTACACCTGCTATTACGCGGAAAGTAACCAATCATATGAGGTATCTGACCCATCAGTGTTCAATATGGTGTTGTATACTCACCGGCATTGTGATCTGTTTTGCCGGGGAGAGTGTCGATTCACTTAATAATATCAAAGCGGTTGATGAAAAAAGTGACTACCTTCAGGAAGCCACCAGTGGGATCGAACTGCCTGAAGGGATACTTTTTGGTAATTTCACAAAAAAGGATGGCGCGCTCTTTATAAAAGGTAACGCAGTTGTCCCTTCTGGACAGTCTCTTGAACTGGGGCCCGGATGTGTCGTGTATATCGGAGGGGACTATACAACTATTACTGTTTTCGGACAGATTATCGCAAATGGTACCAAAGAGGAACCCGTTGTTTTCATGTCGGCGCGAAAATCACCAAAACCATGGGATTGGGACAGAATATATTGCCGAAGTAAAACACAGTCGCAATTCAGCCATTGTATCATTCGACATAGCAATTATGGTCTGGTAGTCGAAAATGGTTCGGTGTCGGTAAAACACTCAACCTTCGAAAAGAACTCCATAAGCGGGCTGGTTGTGAAAAATGCGGATGTTTCGCTGACGGGAACCTCGTTCACAGGTGGTCATATGGTTGCTGTTAACATACGCGGGAAAGGTACAGTTAATGCAGACAGCCTGATTATTAAAGAAAACGGTACTGGAATTGCGTGTGATTCACTTTCCACATTAAAAATCAATAATGGGATTATAACCAATAACACCAATGGGCTTGTAGTATCCGATAAATCCGCTGTAGAGATTGTAGCTGTTGATATAACTAAAAACCGTAATGGTGTTGTAACCACTAGCGAAATTCCGCGGAGGATGCGCGAAATGGTTTTCAGCAATGGTATGGATCTGAAAATTATCAATTTCGGAGAGATGAATGCCGTTTTAAAAGATCCGCAGGTGGTGAAATCTATCGCTATTGCAAAATCAACAAAACTGCAAAGTGTTGATAACAATTTCAAACCGGGATTTTCAGCTTCAAGTGCACCTCAGGAACCTGATGTCAGCTTTATTGGTAATGTAACGACTGGTTTTTCATACTTTTTGCCTCACACAACCAGGCATCCTCTCGATGACAGTATCCGCTATCAGCAGAAATATATTGGTGAACAGTCTGATCAGTGGTTTTCCGGTCTTCAGCCGGAGATACAGCTTTTTGGTAATGGAAAACGCGGTGCAGTAGATGTTAATTTGCTGATAGACATGTTTGGAAACGACTGGTTGTCAACAAATAACTATCTTGGAAAAAATATGTTTAACCTGTCACTTTCGTATAATCCGCATACTGCAGTGATAGGTGATTTCTTTGAGAGTGGGACCGAAACATCTGTATCAGGACGGCAGATGACAGGGCTTAAATATACCGGAAGTTTTTTCAAAATGGGTGGGGGGATGGACCGGGTTGAGGTGAAACTCGCGGCAGGGGAGTCCGAGATACCCAAAGATGTAGGGCAGAGAGAGCTGAATATTATCAGCGATACCGTTGATACTGGTATGTCAATACGACAGCAGATCACCTATATTGCAACGGCGACCATTCGTCCTCAGAAGAACTCATCAATAATTGTCAAAGGTGTTATTGCACATGACCAGGCAGAAAAACCATTACTGAGAAGAGCTATCGAGGATGTGGAGGCACCCGATCCAGTCAAGGCGCAAACCGGTTGTATTGAAGGAAATGTATCGATACTTGATGGAAAATTACAACTCTATTCAGAAATTGATCTTGGTTCACACGATACTGTCAGTGGGGATGAAACTAAGGATATTGCATGGTACAATCCACAGATTGAAGAGGCCATTCCCAAAGTATTCAGTCTTCTTTCAAAAGATAAATTTCAGGATTATTATGCTTTTACTGCCGGTGCTCGTTCCTCGATTAATGGCTACAGTCTTGAAGCACAGTTTTTACAGATCGGCCAATCATACTTTTCTGCGGGTAATCCGTATCTTGAAAATGACCGCAGAACTATCAGCTTGAGCAGTGAAAAGCAGTTTGCAGAAAATCTCTCAGCATCAGGAGATTATGAGTATGAGAGAACGGGGTTAACAAAAGATAAATCGAATGACTACCATACGTTAAACATTAATGGTGAATATTCCGTGCCTGGTGAAAATAAGCCAACATTCAGCGCCGATTATACATTACAATTCGAAAATACACCATCGTCAGAAAGGGTAAAGAATTTAAATGATAGTTCGTATAATTTTGATGATCTATCTGTAAATAATATGATCAGCCTTGAAGGGAAACAAATGTTTGCAAATGGTATTGGTTTCAGTCTGAGATACCAGTTTATGTATGATAACGATTTTTCAGATCATCCGGATATTACGAGAAAAGATATCAGTGATCGTTTCCAGAATCAGGTAAATGGATGGTTCTCTTTTAAAGTTAAAAAGCTTTTAAAGAGCAAAACAACATTCAGGGTAACTCATAAATATGAGAATCGGGATTCATTACGATCGATTGCTTACCGGTTTGGAGAGAATTTGAATGTGAACATAATCCCAAGAAAATTATCGTGTATGATTATGGGCGATTACACAAACAAAACCGACAGGGAATTTAATGCAGATTCGTTATCCGGTTTCTGGTACGACACAAAAAATCATATCTATAGTGCCGATCTGGAATGCAGATATTCTGTAACCGGAAAGTTATCGTTCTCACTAAAGGGACGATATGAAATCAGTTATGATGAGGCTGCTTCATCAATAGAGAACTATAAAATGTATATGATTGGGTTTCACACTACCTGGCTGTTCTAGTTTGATATAAAAAGGAAAGGGGATCTTGCGATCCCCTTCCTCTACCAGGCTTTCACCTGATACCCCATCATCATCACACACATCTGCCATTCTTCATGGCATAACACCTGCCTTAATAAAATAGCAACGGGTGTGCCAAATTCATATTTTAATAAAAATGGCTAATTCGAACCGATTTTTAACCATTTTTTAAAAATCAGGAAAAAGGGCACAAGTAGAGAAGATACTATTTTCGGTAAAAATTACCTAAGTTGGTATATTTGTTCTATTGATACATTATTGTTCCTGGAAACATGTCACACTGGAAAAAAAATCCCCTTCGAGAGGAATCTTTTTCCGCAACAATCAGTCCAAAATTTCCCTGTAGTTACACCAAATGTTGTAATCCATTGATTTTAAAAGGGGTAATATCTTTGCACTCCTTAAAAATGGCTGCATAAAATAGGCATGAATATTGAATGGTTAACCGGATAAACTATAAAGGAATTAGCATGATTGAAAATGTTCTGAGAAAAACGAATAATGATATTCTCTCACGTGCGATGGATACATCCATGCTTCGAGCCAGAACTATTTCCAACAATATAGCCAATGTCACAACTCCCGGGTATCGTCGGGTCGAGGTAAATTTTGAAGAGGAGCTGAGACTTGCGCTGGATAAGACCAGACTGAAAGGCTTTCAGACAGACAGCAGGCATATCGATTTTGGAAGAAAGTCTCTTAAGGATGTTCACGGTGAAGCCTACCACCCCAATGATCCATCAATGTATAGCGGCGTTAATAATGTAGATATTGATACAGAGATGGCTAAATTGGCTGAAACGCAGATTTCATATAATTATCTTACGAAATTTTCTCAGGGTATCTTTAAAAAACTGAATGCATCAATTCAGGGTAAATCGATTCAGTAAGTTGAAGCGGGGAATCTATGCCATTATCAGGAATTTTTTCAGGTTTTAAAATCAGTGCCTCAGGGATGCATGCGCAGAGAATCCGGCAGAACGCCATTTCTTCAAATCTGGCGAACGCAGAAACAACCAGGACTGATAAAGGGGGCCCATATCGCAGGCAGTTTGTTGTATTCAAGGCTGATGCTGAGCAGCGGGATGTCCGCCTCCTTAATGTGGAACCCGAGCTTGAAGGCCCCACTACTGATGCTGCACATCTACCGGTGCCACCCGGTAGATTTACCAGCGATGAACGGTACTTTGGTAATGGGGTGAATGTTGCGGAGATCAGGGAAGACTCCAGACCTCCACGTCTTGTTTATGATCCGGGGCATCCCGATGCTAACGAAAACGGCTATGTCGAAATGCCAAATGTTAACACAATCGAAGAGATGACCGATATGATAGCTGCAACAAGAGCGTATGAAGCAAATGTTACTGCATTTAATGCTCTTAAGTCAATGTATATGCAGGGATTGCAGATCTAGAAAAAGTAGGGTATAAGAAACAGGATAAATGGAGCAGGGATTTAAATGAATACATCAGCAACAGGAGCGGCAGGGGGCAGTGATGCCTGGATCCGCTTTATGAAACTGGCACAGGATGCACGCACAAGAAATAGTGGTTTGTCAAAAGTGTCAAAAAACAGTTCTGTTCAGAGTGCATTTCCTTCGATGCCAACATTCAAATCGGCAGCGACATATAAAAGTTCATTCTCAGCGGGTACTCCCGATGTAAAACGAAGAATTCTTGGAGGACAATTTGACTCGTATGCATAATTATGATAAGATAATGCTGAATCATTACACAACGAATGGGGTCAACAATGAATCAAATTAATTCAATTGGTCCGGTTGGTGGCAATAATGGGCTTGAAAGAAAAAATGCACCTGATTCAGTGCCGTCGGATGGTGTCTCATTTAAAGATACGTTAAAAGGTTTTATGAGTGATGTAAATGAGATGCAGAATAAGGCTGATGAATCAATACAGAAAATGGTTTCTGGTGAAATTAATGATGTTCATCAGGTGATGACATCTGTAGAAGAGGCAAATACTGCATTTAACATGATGATGGAGATTCGCAATAAGGTACTTGATGCTTATCAGGAGGTAATGCGGATCAGATTATAATTGTCCAGCTTGATCAGCCAGGCAGATCATACCGGTTTACGGTTCTCTGTAGCTGGTCATGAGAAATGTAACGTGCGGGGAATAACAAATGTCGGAATTTTTTAAACAGTTAATCGCTCAGCTTAATGCGATTTGGGTGAGATTATCGCTTCAGCAACGGATTGTAACAATCTCTTTGATTGGCCTGACTCTTCTGGGAATGAGTGGACTGCTGATCTGGTCGCAAAATGGAACAAAGAAGGAATCTGGTTTTAAAGTACTTTTTAATGATGTCGAGATTGAGGAAGCTGCCAGCATCACCGAACACCTTCAAAAGGGCAACTACAAATTTAAAGTTAACAATAATGGAAGAACGATACTGGTTGAATCAAAACAGCTCTACGAAATTCGCATGTCTCTTGCCCGTGAAGGTTTGCCGCATAAAGCCGGATTGGGGTATGAACTTTTTGATAAAACAAATTTTGGTATGACCGATTATGTGCAGAAAATTAATTCACGACGGGCATTGGAGGGAGAACTTCAGAGGACAATAGAGGGTCTCGAAGAAGTTAAGAGTGCTCGTGTACATATTGTTATACCAGAACCCACCATTTTCCTTGACAATCAAAAGAATGCAAAAGCATCAGTTGTTGTAAAGTGCACTCCCGGACGAGAATTGTCAAAGGATGAGATCAGAGGTATTTCACATCTGGTAGCTTCAAGTGTAGAGGGATTGCGATCCTCAGATATATCGATTATCGATTTCAGTGGAAAACTGCTCTCAAATCCATTCAGCGAAAGTGAAGGAGCAGTTGTCAGCTCACAAAATATGGAATTGCAGCAGAATGTTGAAAAATATCTTGAAGGGAAAGCAAATCAGTTTCTTGCTAATGTACTCGGACCATCAAAAGCTTATGTAAAAATAGCATGCGATCTTGATTTTGACCAGGTTGAAAAAAATGTCGAAAAGTTTGATCCGGAAAGCAAAGTTGTCCGTTCTGAGGAACGAATTGACGAGAATAAGAAAAATGCACCTGATGGTGATAATAACCGTGAACGCTCATTAACAAATTATGAAATCGACAAGTCGGTGCAGCATATTGTTCAGGAAGTGGGCAATATCAAACGGCTGACAATATCAGTTGCTGTTGATGGGCGATATAATATCACCAATGATGGAAAACAGGAGTATGTTGCCCGAACCGCCGAAGAGCTGCAGAATATAGAGGATATAGTAAAAAATTCCATAGGTTATGATCTTACCCGCGGAGATCAGATAACAGTTTCTTCAGTGCAGTTTGATAATGAATTTCTGCGAAAAGAACAGGTTGAGATGCGGAAACGGGAACAGTGGGATTTCTGGCTTTCAATAGCAAAATATGTACTGGGATTCTTTGTTGCTGTGATGTTTATCCTTTTCCTTAGATACCTGGCAAAGACGGTCTCAGAGGCTATGAACCCGCCGGTACCAGCTCTTGAACAGTTTGGTTTTGAGGAACCTGTACAGGAAGATATGCCGGAGGACTTGAAAAAGAGCTCTGAAATTCTGGAACGGGTTGAAATGTTGACACGTGAAGAACCGGTTAATATTGCCTCAATCATCCGGCAGTGGCTGATGGAGACGCACTCAAATAAAGCCAAATCAAAGAAATGACATTTCATTAAGAATTGATACCCGGATCCGGATAGTAATGTAAATTACTATTGCAGATCTGGTGCTGCTTGTATATAATCCATAATATACTGTTATTAGCAGAGTTAGTGCGTTACTACCTGCTGCAGCATCGTGAGAACCAAAAATCACAATCTGGATTCTGGTTCATGATGTTAGAAACCATCTGAAAAACAAAAGGCAGTACAACGATTATGGGTGCTACAGAAGACAGGAAGCTGGGAAAAGAGAAAGCCGGGTTTTATAAGGAAAATTATGACAATTCCGCAAAGAAAAAGAAAACTATTGATATCTCTGGTATTCCCGGCCCTACCAAAGCTGCAATTGTTATGGTTGCCTTAGGATCAGATGCTTCATCACAGATATTTAAAAATTTAGATGAAACTGAGGTTGAAAAGCTTTCTACCGAAATAGCACGTCTTGACAATGTATCGCCTGAAATCCGTGAAGCAATACTTGAAGAGTTTCACAATATCGCAATAGCTCATCAATATGTTTCGCAGGGAGGTCTGGATTACGCGCGGGAAATCCTTGAAGCTGCATTAGGTCCTCGAAAAGCGAAGGAAATTCTTGAAAAAGTTCAGCAGACGATAAGAACAACCGGTTTTAATCTTCTTGAAAATATAGACCCCAAACAAATTGTTAATTTTATTCAAAAAGAACATCCGCAAACGATCGCATTGCTTCTTGCGCATATGGAGCCCAAAAATGCAGCGCCGATTATTTCTGCTTTACCGCAGGAGCTTCAGGTGGACGTTGCGACTCGTATCGCAACCATGGAGAGTATCTCGCCGGAGACGCTTGATCAGGTCGAAGAAGTTCTTGTGAGTCAAATAAAGTCACTCTTTGGTGGTGATGTATCTGAAATCGGAGGTATCAAAGCAGTTGCAGAGATGCTCAACAGTGTTGATAGAGGCGCAGAGAAGAATATCCTTGGTAATCTCGAGCGTGAAAATCCTGAACTTGCTACTGAAATCAAAAATCTCATGTTTGTCTTTGAAGATGTACTGCTTCTCGATGATCGTTCGATGCAGCGTGTTCTCAAGGAAGTTGACACCAAGGATCTGTCGATGGCTCTCAAAGGTGCTTCTGATGAGCTCCAGGAGAAGTTCTTCAAGAATATGTCATCACGTGCGTCTGAAATGATCCGTGAAGATATGGAATTCATGGGACCGATACGTTTGAAAGATGTCGAAGAAGTGCAGCAGCGAATTGTTGATGTTATACGTCGCCTTGAAGAGGATGGAGAGATTATTATCTCCGGCCGTGGTGGAGATGAAGATATTGTAGTATGAGGTGTAAATGAATGCAAATAAAATGGGATCTGATGAGGTCCCTTCACTGATAGAAAAAATTTTAAAATCTAACGATCCTGCTACAGTAGGGTTGAGGCGGATTATAAAAAAAAAGAGTGAGGAAGGAGCAGATTATCCTGCCCGTGTTCCAACAATAGAATCATTTGAAGAGCCAGGGAAATCAAATATCCTCTCTGATGATGAACGGCGAATTCTTGAGCTTGAAAAAAAAGTAATTGAACTTGAAGAAAAATGTAAACGGCATGCATTCGAACAGAAAAAAGCTGAAGAGATTGCCAGTAAAAACGGATTTGCTGATGGCATGAAGAAAGGTATAGAAAAAGGAGCGTCCGAAACCGCTGCAATGTATGAAAAGAAAATAGATGCTTTGCAGCGTGAAATTTCAGCTTTTTTGAAAATTGTTGAAAGTGCAAAAAACAGCATCTACATAAATGCTGAGCATCCTTTATTAAAAATGGCTCTTGAAATTGCAAAAAAGGTTGTAAACAGTGAAATCGCAACAAATCCACAGATCATTCTCAATGTCGTAAAGAAAGCGCTTACACATATTTCTGACAGGGAACGAATTATTATTCACGTATCACCTCAGGATTGTACTGTTGTGTCAAAGCGTAAAGATTTCTGGAACACTATCACTGATAACCTTAACAACATTGTCATTACAGAGGACAACAGAATCGAACAAGGGGGTTGTCTCATTGAATCGAATTCCGGTGTGGTTGATGCCCGTCTGGGGGTGCAGTTTGACGAGGTATGTTCCATCGTGGAAAAGGAGTGGCAGCGGGCGCTTGTCGCAGTTGAAAACGGAGTAGATGTTTTTCTTGAAACCGAAAAAGAAGCAAATGGTGAATAGATGTCTGTAAGTGATCACCTTGAAACATATACACAACTGATTACGAATTGTGAAACGATGCGTACCAGTGGTAAAATAACCGAAGTTATCGGTCTTCTTATCGAATCAACAGGTCCATCATCATCAGTTGGTAACGTTTGTACAATTGAGCGCGCAGGTGTCCCGGTAGGGATGGCTGAAGTAGTTGGTTTCAGAAAAAATCAGACCTTACTGATGCCACTTGGGCCAATCGAAGGGATTCATCCGGGGTTGACCGTTACCGATACAAAGCGTCCATTAAGTGTAAGTGCAAGTCCGGCTCTTCTGGGACGCATTCTTGATGGGCTTGGTAATCCAATAGATTCAATGGGGCCGATACCAACAAGAAATATCCGCCCTGTATTTTCACGAATACCCAACCCGTTAAAACGAAAACGGATCACCGAACCTTTTCAAACCGGTATTCGTGCAATCGACAGCCTGACTACACTCGGTAAAGGTCAACGGATGGGGATCTTTGCCGGAAGTGGTGTTGGAAAAAGTGTACTCATGGGAATGATGGCCAGGAACTGTAAATCTGATGTAAACGTAATTGCATTAATCGGAGAACGGGGAAGAGAGGTAAGGGAATTTATTGAAAGGGATCTTGGTGAAGAGGGCTTGGAGCGTTCGGTTGTCGTTGTAGCAACATCCGATCAACCAGCACTGATCCGATTGAAAGGCGCAATGGTTGCTGCGGCAATTGCAGAATATTTCAGGGATGAGGGCAAGGATGTACTTCTATTTGTCGATTCTATCACTCGTCTCGCAACTGCGCAGCGGGAAATAGGTTTGACAATAGGCGAACCTCCTGCAACTCGGGGGTACACACCTTCCGTGTTTACAGTTTTACCTCAGTTTCTCGAACGCGCCGGGACTTCAGAGCATGGAACCATAACTGGTATTTTCACGGTTCTAGTTGAGGGTGATGACATGGATGAACCTATTGCTGATGCAGCACGAAGTATTCTTGATGGTCACCTTGTATTATCGAGAAAAATTGCACATCGAAACCATTTCCCGGCTCTTGATGTATTGGAGAGTGTTTCCCGTTGCATGAACGATGTGATTTCTCCTGAACATATGAAATATGCAGCAGCCGTGAAGGACGCAATGGCCGTGTACCGTGAGAATGAGGATTTGATACAAATTGGAGCTTACGCTGCCGGGAGCAGTGAAAAGATTGATAAATCAATTATGTTACACGATCCATTACAGCTTTTTTTAAAGCAGGGGAGAAATGAGAGGGCCGGTTTGAATGAAAGTGTTTTAAAGCTGAAGGAACTTTCTAAAGTTATCGGTGTGGCATGAAACGTTTCAGGTTTCGACTTGAGGTGTTACTTGATATTCGTATGCGACGTGAAGAGAAGGTCAAGCTCGAGCTTGCCGAACTGAATAAGGAAATTTTAAGACAGCAAAACATATTAAATGAACTACATCAGGAGTTAAAGAATCTTCAAAGTGATGAATTAAAAAGACGCCAGGAACACGATAGTATCCTTTTTCTCAGAACATCAGTTGCATACCGGTTCAAGTTAAAAAAAGAGATGCTTGCTGTGGGAAAAAAAATGGATGAGATCCAGGAAAATATTTACAGAATACGTAAAAAGTTGATTTCAGCTACAAAAGACAGAAAAGCCGTTGAAATCCTGAAAGAACGTCAGAAAAGTGAATGGTTAAAAAAATATCGTATACAGGAGCAGAGTTTTATCGATGATATTGCACAGAAAAACCATATCCGTTCAGCACGCGGCATTTGAACGGTGGACTGCGTGTGTTTTCCTGTCGGTAGCTTTGCTTATTTCCTGTGTATTGTCTGGCACTTATTCAAACGCTACATTCAACACTGTTAAGGATGGAATAAACGATTCGTCACTTGAGTTTTCTTCAACGTTAACTATTGCAGTTGAGCGGTTTAAAGGTATAAAAATATTCGGCGATTCAATTCAGCCACAGTACCCATCGACGATTTATTCAGATGTAATTGCCTTTGCATCTGATACCTTTTCATTTTTTTATATGGATACTACCAATGATGTATACAGGAGAGATATACGTATTGCTAATGGTTCTGCTACATCAATTACTGATGCGGAACGTGTTATGGAAGCACCTTATGTCAGTGACTGCTATCTTCACGTAGACAATGGTGATAATGGTTTTCTGGTTTCGGTGATCAGAAAAGGTCCGGGTATACGTCGCATGTTGCGGGTTGGTAATGGTACAACGTATCTCGATTGTGATTCGGCGCTGACAACAGGATGGATGTTTTCTTCACAGTGTCAGATGGAAAAGGACACATTTCTGGTTGTTTACAGCAGTGAGATGAGTATCGTCAGATTACTGAAAATCTATTCGAGAGGATCTACCCTTCAGATAATAAGCCAGGTTACAGTATCAGCTGATATATCGGGTGGAAACCAGCTCATGAATTGCAGCGTCGCATCAGATAAAATGGGCGGAATTCTGGTGATATGGTCAAGAGGAAGTCCAACCGGTACAAAACGGTTGAATTATAGATTTTACGACAGAAGTCTTGCTCCGGGACTGAGTGGTGTTCTAAATCAAAATATTGGTGATAATTCTTTTTATTATTATGATGACTCACCAGTTGAAGCGATTGATTCATCAAAATTCGCAGTTGTGCATTGGGACAGTATGGGAGTGATGATGAATATTCTTGGAATTACTAATGGTTCTGTAATCCTTAGTACTCAGAGAATATTAAGTTCACCAGGCCTCAAGTTTCCATCGGTTTCAAGGAATGGCAAATATTGCATAGTTTCCTGTTTAGGGGATGTCAACGGTGATGCCTTTGCTGGGATTGAAGGGGTACGCTACACGATCAATAATGGTACACTCACAAATCCTGATATCTACTCATTTTCGAGAAATATCAATATTGTGCCGGTAAGCAGATACAGTATTGCATTGAACAGTGTTCTTGATAGTTCAGGAGATTTTGCGGCTACATGGAGGTATCAGAATCGAATTCAAGGCTCTGTATGGAAAGAGCATGGTTTACGATATAAAAACGGTTTCTGGAGATCACCAGTAGATTCTTTAAGTGTAACATCAGGAGATTCAATCCGCTTTTACACATCGACAATAACTGCATCAAACCGTAATTCCTGGGATATAACCGGAATGATCAGGGTCGGAAAGAGTGTTGATGAATGTACGACGAATACCTGGATTTCACTGTCTGATAATAACGAACTTGAGAAAACCAGAACAACAAACCGTTATTTTCAATACAGAATTGATGTAAAAAGAAATTCTGTCGGTGATTCCTTAGGTACCCCTTCTATAAGTTCGATATCTATACCATTTGATGTGCAACCGGTAATAACAGGGATAGATTCAATTAAAATTGGTCGGGGTATCTACCAGCCATTCACAGGAGACACTATTCATGTATTATCGCGCAGTGATTCAGTACGATTAAAGGTGACAATTAATGATACCGATCCAGCTGAAAAATTATCAATAAAAACATCATGGCCAGGCAGTACCGTTGCACAGGAAATAACCGGAACATTTCCAGCGACAACAACACTTCTTCTTAATGCTGCAAGTAATGATACTGTAGTGCAATGCACTGTTTTTGTCTGGGATAACCGAGGATGGAACGCGGTGCCGGTGGTTATAAATTACACAAGTAAAAACAGTCTGCCTCTACTTAACGTATCAGGGTGGGTTGACAAGGATGGCGGATCCCGGGACTCATTCACAATTACAAGCCAGCATACTGTTGCAATGCAGGAAGCAGATTCATGTATTTTGAACTACATTGTTTCAGATCCAAATGATACTGGACGTGTCATGGGGTATCTGTATATTGAGAACAGTGCGGGAGATCTTCTGCTGGATTCGACAAATGCGAATGGAATTGGGGAATTTCAAATACTGGGGGATACATTACCACCATCAGCTGGCAACTGGTACAGGTTTGAAGCAAAAGATGGTGATACTGTTGTTTCAAGCAGAATGTTTTTATATGTTAATCATTCTCCGATAGTAAGAGAGGTGACTCTACAAGAGATTTCTGTTACATCTGGCGATACAGTAAAAACAACAATTGGGAAAACAGAAAAAATCAGTGTTGCAGTTCATGATACTGATTGTGTTTTTGGTGATACACTGACCTATTATCTAAAAATCCCAGGTAGTATTGATAGTATTCGTACCAACAAGGAAACAGTCGATTTTCAGTGGAAACCATCACTGGATGATACAATAGTAAAGATACTTGCAATTGATAATAACGGTAAATCTGACAGTATGACATTTTTTCAGAGATTTCCATGGTTTGAGATTGATACAATTAAAAACAGGACATTTACGAACGTTCTTGATACGCTTGCAGGAAGAATAAGCCTTATTGTCGGTAGTCACATCGGAGATACAATTGCTCTTCCAATACTGAATACTGGTAATGATACTTTAAAGATAGAATCAATAACTGTTGGTAAAATATCGATAAAATGGTTTAAATTGGGGATTCCGTATGATACAGGAATGATGTTGTTGAGTGGTTCAAATACAGCTGACCCTGTTGACACATTGAATATCGCTCCATCAGCAATGAAAATACTTCAATTCTATCTGTCTGCGGACTCTCTATTAGGTGATGGTTTATTTATTGATACGGTTCGTATTTTAACAAACGATTATTCACATTCGGATATTAACATTCCAATGAGGATTGAGTACAATGATTTACCTCAAATAGTCTCTATTCAGCCGGATTATTCGTTAACGGTTCCATGGAGATTGAACAAACGGATGACTACCCCGTTTCTGTTTCCGCCGCATGCATCGATCAGTATTCAATTCTCTGAACCAATAGATACATCATCACTGCAGAAAGGTCTGATTATTTATAGCAGGAGGGATTCGCAGTTAACCGGCATCATTGAGCCCATAGGTATGAAGAGAGAATGGAGACAAAATTTCACAAAATTGAATTGCTTTGCAATGTATAGTAAACCAAGTCCTGCATTTTCTGTTTTCCCACCTGAAAGCCTGTTTATTCCAACAGATATTCTTGCTGTTCATTTAAATGGTAATATCACCGACAGGGCAACAACGCCATCAGGACCGAATGCACTTGATGTTAATGTTGATTATAAAAGAGATGCACCTGGTAATGACACTGTAATTACAATGAAGGTTGACAGCATTAAATTTGTGGTATATGCGATTTCACCGTTGCCATCAGATACAAACGTTCGCGTAAAACCGGTCCTGCAGCTCTCATTTTCATCTGATGTATATAGTGCAAGCGTTGATAAAAATCTCAAAGGAAACAGGACCCTTGTAGTCAGATCAAAGTATAACGGTGGAAATCAGCTTGACTTTGATTCGATTGCAGTTGAAAAAAATAAAGTCTCTTTTCATATTGCACAACGCCTGTTTTACTGCGACAGTGTCTGGTGCAGATACAACTCTTCATCGATAAAAAACAGTATGGGATTTCAAGCAGACAACAATCATGATGGAATCGCTTCTGCAATGTTTGATACTGCCGATACTGCAGATGATCTTCAGTGGTCGTACAGGATAAAAAACATTCATATTCTCTCTCATGAACCTAATAAAGATGAAATAATTAAGGAAATCTCGCCGGCGATCACGATCCGCTTTGATGATATCATTGATACTTCAATAATAGATATGGATACTTCCAGGACGAACAGGTCATTTTCACTTAAGTCAAATTATGAACCGTCATTCAGTTCATATAATTCGATAGTTGTTACTGATGACAGAAAATCAGTCAGAATTCAGCCCAAACGTAAGTTTTTCAGCAGGGATTCGATTTATATTACGTTTAAAGGATTTACAAAAAATTATCGATACGATACAAACAGTAATCTTCCTGGTGACAGCAGTGATAATTTCAACAGGTATAACTGGATTTTTTCAACAGGAAATACCGGATTTTACACTTATCCTAACCCCTATAAACCGGGGAAAGATCCGAGGCATTGCAGTGATCACGGTCCTTGCGGAATCTGGTTCAAAAACCTTCACGTGTTAAAACAAGGGGTAAACGATCTGATAGTAAAGGTATACTCTATGAACACAAATCCGGTATACAACAGTCAAAAGGCGGGTGTTGCGATCCATTTTGAGGAAAGCAGCACCGAGTATCTTCCGCAATGGCTGTGGGATACACGAAATCAAAAAGGCGAATTTGTGGCTTCAGGACTTTACTTGTATACTGTTTCCGATCTTAAAAATAAGGTGCTTACCAAAGGTAAGATTATGATTATCAGGTAATCAAAAACTGAATCCATTATTGTAAAGATCACTTCCTCTGAACACCCAGGCTTTCACAAATCCTCTGTTTTTTATTGTAAATACGGGTTTTATACCTGAAGGAAACGGGATATAGGTGTAGGTTGAAACACCATTTCTTGAAAGAATGTAGAAGTCATGGCCGCTGTAGCGGTAGGGGAGTGTCCCATGTCCCTTTGGCATCGCAGATGTTAAAACATTTATTGGTGGACCTATGAGAGCTGCCGGAAAATTGTAATAAAGTCTGATTTCCTGTGTATCACAGGGAAATTCTTTGATTATTCGTTCAAAAGCATCAGGAAGTTCTTCACCCCATCCGGGGTACCAGGGAGTTACATTCCCAATGGATGGCTGCTGATTTATACTTGAGGAACAGTTGGACCAGACAGGACGAAATGATGCAACAAACGATTGGAATGGGTAAGATTCTATAAACATAAAAACAGATCCGGCTATACATATGATAGTTAATTGCTTTGGTCGTGTATGATACCATTTAATAAATATTGGAATCAGTGATAACGTTGGTCCTAAGAGAAAAAGATTGAAGTATCGTGAGTATAACGGTAACTGAAGAACGCCATAGACTACAGGTGCACAAAGGCAAAACATGGTAAAAAGATTTAACAATAGTGTATCGGTATGAACAGAATATCTTTCCTGTGAACGTATGGTAATTACTGTACCAAGTACCATTAGAAGGAGGAGGGTTGTCGGAAGTGCATTAATATAAACCGCACATGCCCATGCTGCAGAAAAAAATGAATGTCCAAATACCGTTTTTGCTCCGAATTGCAGTGCAATATTGTTAAAGGTTGCTTGTGGGACATAATATCCCTCAGAAATAGGGATTAATGGCCAGATTTTGACATTAAGTGTATATCCGGCAATAATCCCTGTAATGGTAATGATTGTAAGAATACTAAAATTACATTTTGAAACTATAAAGTTGACTCGTGGAATTGCAGTGTATAATTTTCTGGAAATTATGATTTTCAGAAAAGCAATAAATGCGGCACTGCTTGCAAAAACTATACATACTATAATCAGAATGCCTTTCAGAACGATACCGATTTCAGTTAGAAGGGATGATCGTAATGTTATGGTAAAGAAAGAAGAACCGATATGGAAAAGATTCCAGAATGGCCAGAAACATGACGAATAAGCAATTAGCATTTGCTGAGCTGTAAATAATGGAACAGATAAATCATGAAATGCTTTAACATAAATAAATGATAGTACAATTACAATCAAGGATACAGCAGG
>JBNKZD010000236.1:0-19484 GCA_050301235.1 Chitinispirillaceae bacterium
CGGTGGCTGAGGCTCTCGAACTCGAAGTCCCGTTGGTTGAGGTTCTCGAAATCAACGAATATCATGAAGAATGCTTAAGTCAATGACATTGTCACCACCGGAGACTGAAGCTCTCGAAACCACCAATTCTCACCAAAAAAAAGTCAGTGTTGTTATTTCTGTAATGATGCTTTAAACTACTACCGATTATTCGATTGGTTCCTCTTTCTTTACCTCTTCACAGCAGCAGTCGTTATCAAGTTGGTTTTTTACAAGGAAAATTCCGGCAACCAGTCCGACCAGAAGTCCTATGGAATTTTTAAACAGAAGTTTAAAGGCTCCAAACGAAAAGGTAGAGGCCAGCTTGAGAATGCCCACAGCAAGTCCAAAAACCACAGTGACTAAACGAAACGGCAGCAGCACTAATTTCCCGATCATGTAAAGCTCCTTACTTTGATGTCAGTGATATGACACCGTCCCAGTCTGCACCGGGCGGCTCTGTTTTATACATTTCACAATATTGAATAATCTTTTTTGATGGCGTCATCCCTTTAGGGGCGATATCTTTAAATGGTTCAAGAGAGTGTGTTTCCTGGAGAATTTTGATCGCCTTGTCCCACTCCTGAGCATAAAAATAATTTAATCCTTCATTAAATAAATCTAGCATTCTGACCATCGTCGGGTCAAGTTCTCCCTTCGGAGCGATAAGTTCGTAGACTGTCACGGGTTCTGACTTACCTACAACAGTGATCTTATCAACCTGTCTGGTTTCAAACCGGTCTTTGATCATTTCGTTAGTAAAATTACTGATCATTGTATAAACGCCATACTGTTTAGCTGCACTTTCCAGTCGGGCTGCCAGATTAACCGCATCACCCATCATGGTGTAATTTTTTCTGATTGTCGAACCCATGTTTCCTGTCGTGATCAGGCCGGTATTGATTCCAATTCTCATTCTCATCTGGTGAACTATTTCGGGCCACTTATCACCTTCGGAGATCCATTTCTTACGCAAGCCTCCCAGCGCATTCTGCATATCAAGCGCAGTGAGACAAGCCTGATATGCATGATCTTCCATGGGCATCGGAGCTCCGAAAAATGCAATAATCGCGTCTCCTTCGTATTTGTCTAGCGTTCCGTAGTGTTTTAACAGAATGTCGGTCATTTCGGAAAGATACTCGTTGAGTAGTTCAACAAGGCGCGTTGGCGAGCCCAGTTTCTCAGAAAATGTGGAGAATCCCTGAATATCTGTAAAAAATGCAGTTCGAACACCTTCCTCTCCTCCCAGCATCGGAAGTTGCTTCTTGTTGTACATAATATCGATCAGCTCCGGAGAGAGATATTGTTTAAAGGTGCTCTGCAGAAATTTCCGGTCTTTTTCTTCTGTGATATACCGATAAGCCATCACTGCTGTAAAGGTTAAAATTATAGTCAAAACCGGCCGGGCAATCTCGATCCAGAGGTGGTCACCACCAAACAGGGTCATTGCAATTAAAAAATACGCAAACACCGTGACTATTGTAAGAATACCACCGGTAAGCGGTTTAAACAGAAATGATGCAAGCCCGATGATACTGCCTACCAGAAGGAGAATCAGGAAGTTTTCCCAGGAGTTGAGACGAACGATAAACGTGTTTGTCAAAAACGAATTTATCAGTGAAGCGTGTATCTCGACAGCCGGGTAGCTTTTGTCGAGGGGAACCGCTTTGATATCAAACAGGGCAGGTGCGGTGGAACCGACAATGAAAATTTTTCCTTCAAGATTACCCTGAACCCGGTCATTCATAATATCATAGTAACTGAACGATGGAAATGGTTTTGACCGGGGGCCAAAGAATGTGATAATATGACGGTTATAGGGGGTCAGAGGAATTCTGACACTCTGGCCAAAGTCCATACGGGAACCTGGGCGCAGTGATGTTATCGTACTCCAGGAGGTGGAACACAGTTCCCGGAGCGTCTCTTCTCTGAGCACCGGAATGGTGCTGGTCAATTTCCCTTTTGTATTAAAAATGGTCAGCATGTGAAAAAGCAGTTTACGTTCCCCGTTTTTAACAAAAGAAAGATCATCAGGATGGATCTTAGACAATGTTTCGATATCAAGTTTTGTAAAATACCACTCCTCTATATCAATAGGAGCGCGTAGCACCCAGTCTGTTTCGGAATCACGGGTGAATGTGATATCATTATCTATCTGAACCTGTTCTTCCACGCCAAGAGCAAGTACCTTATTAAGGTCTGTTGAAAGAAGAAGACCAGAAAGTTCGCAGGGAATTGTTCCAGGTACATTCATTTCCAGTGCGATGCATCCAAGTGTATCGCGGGATACAACACAATTAGATGATATGTCAATAGTTTTTCCTTCATTGAGAGACAATATCTCCTGTGATTTATCGATAAGCAGGTGTAACTGGGGAGCTGTAACATTGGGATAGGAAAAGCTCAATTGATTGAGTGAATCCATAAACACTTTAAATGGTTTGCCGATATCAACATATTTACCCGGTTCAAAATCGATCTCCTCGTTAGGGGTCATAAACAGTGATGCTGTCGCACGGAGACTGATTGGAAGATATACAGGATCAAATTTCCCGAAAGTGTAAAATAGTGGAACTTCCCTGATAACCCCGTCTTCACTGGGGATGATATCAACGTGCCCGATACCACGGGCAGCCTGAGCAAGCTGTGGAAAGGTACCATCAATGATACTCTTGTTGTCAAAGATCTTCTTATGTTTTTCCGGTGAAAAGTGCACTGCTGATGATGGGTTGAGTGAGTCGTGCCATTCCATGGTCATACGATGTTTAACTTGAGACAGAGCGAAATCTTTGTAATCCTTTTCATCTGCCAGGCATAAACCGTGGAATACATTCCCGGCATTACGGGTTGCCTTTATGAATGCATCGTCATAATCGATGGTTGAAACGATTGATGAGAGTGTTTTATCTGTTAAAGAAACATCCGGATCCATTTCTTTACTGCGAATTAACAGGTTTTTAAGTCGTTCACGATCGTGACCGTCCTGGGGATTGTAAAAAAGAATATCAAAAATTATAGCTGCCGGAAAGTGATGATTAAGTGTTTCTATCATTTTTGCATGGTAAGAACGATCCCAGGTATAGTATTGTCCCATTTTCTGCATACTGCGGTCATCGATATCGATAATATGTATACCATAGTTATTTTTGATTAATTGATCAGCTTCTGCCTTGGAAATTTCCCCATATTCCCAGCGGTAGCGCATGTAGTAGGTGACATATTCCAGCCGGTCAATCAGATCCTGGAAAAAAAATCGGGTAAAAAGTGCAATTGCAAGTCCTGCCAGTGAGCCAATAAGCAGGCTTTTAAGAAATTTTTTAAGAAATGCCATTGTATCCCCATGAAATTCAATGGAATGTGATGATAATGATCGAAAATAATTGATATCATTTAATAAAATTATCCATGTAAAGTATAGAGTGAATGCGAATTAATAGCAAGGAAGGAATTAGGCAAGGGCAGTATATTGCTCAGACAATATACTGTCCGGTAGAGACGTCAGGCCCGACGTCTTTCTTTAAAAAATGCATTCCGAACAACAAAATAAACAAATTTCAGGAGCAATAAAGTAGATTCTAAAATGAATATGTTGTAATTTTAAGGAAATCCATCATTTCTATAAGAAAATTAAAGTTATTATGAAAAAAGGTCCTGGTGTTTTCCTTGTACTGTTTTTGTGTTGTTTAATCCTTAAATGCATTCCGGGGGTTAAACGCATTGAAAATTACAGGGAAATTAAAAGAGGAATTCCAGATGCTGTTTGCATAATCAATGCAGATTTTATGAAAGTTATGCCTTCAGAAGGCGAAAATGGTTCATTCTGGACCAGAGAACCATCTGTTAAGTTTAACAACTATGCAGAATCCCTCATTCAGGATTATGTCAGACATTTATCAACGAGAAGATTTAAAATTAATTTTCGGAAAGTTGATTTTAGCAATTCCGAAAAGAATGTTGTCAGTAATATGTTTACGCGCTTAAAAGGCTATGAACGTATAGATGAATTTTTTGTTGGACAAAGTGTTCTGGCTGTGCTTGATACTATAAAAAGTAATAATGTTTTGCTGATCTGGCAGAATGGGTATCATTTTACTAAAGACTATATTGATAAAGTTGAATCTATTGAAGCACTACACACGATAACCTCAATTGCCTCTGTCGGAATGGCTGTTGCAGTAGGAGGATTGGGCGTAATATCCTATGGCAGATATGATAAAGGCAGTATAGAAACCAGAGTTGCTTTGATTGACAAAAAAGAAAAACGGGTATTGTATTATACCTCAAGGAACACCAGAGACAATCCTCTTACAGATAGTACAATGATTTATCATGTATCGAATTTGTTTGCTGGATTTTAACTCCATTTAAACCCTTCATGACACACGTTCTGGTAGTCCCCCGGTGCAAGAGTAACATTTCTGCACGACCCTTCAACAAGCTTCCCGCCTTTTGCGGGATGAGCGTATTTCGCGATAATCACCTAAAAAGACCGATAGTACTGATCCCAAAGGGAGATGTGTAGACGGTTTTTAAGGTATTTTGAACAAATACAATCACCGCAATTTTCCCTTTTCATTCTGTATAACCGCAGCAATCGCTATTGCAACAAGCGCGTCTTCAGTATCGCTGGTACCTTTAGACCCAACTGATGGCTTCACTTCAGGAGGGCTGCTATCCGGAAATTTCTTATCCAAAAAAGATACAATGGCAGAAGTCGCATTCATTAGAACGATTAATACTGTAAAAATGGTAAAAACCATACCAATACCAAAAACAGATATTAACAAACCATCAATAATCATATGACCTCCTCAGTCTGGAAAAAGTGGAAAAATCATCAATGAAAAACTGCAGGGATATAAAATGAGAGAGTCAGTAATTTAGAGAATAACAGTACATGCCACGTTAAGGATAGAAAACACACTTGGAACTGAAATAGAAAAGCAAAACAAGCAGATAGCGGTCAGAATGTATCATTACCACTCAGCGAATCGTTAAGATTAACCAAATGGCAGCACGACCATCCTGATGCCTGCGAAAGAAAAGCTAACGCACCCAGATTTAAGATACTTAATAGCGATCCTGATAAATCAAAAAAAATTAGGTTATTACAACCTGAATGCCGCTTTCACACCGAAATGGAAAAACAACCGATCTGATATAATAGGTGTTTTATGGTTTTCCTTATCCCAGTAATAATTCCTGATTGATGGGAAATCGAGAAAGTTTTCGACGGTGACATATCCATCGTAGCGGGTGAAAAACCGTTCGTTATATACTTTGTTGCGTAATTGAAAGCTGACACTGTAGTCATCAAAGGGCATCAAACGCCTGTACTGATTGCTGTCAAAATCCCAGTACCGGGTGCCGCTACGCTTTTGCCAGTAAATATACGTGTGCAATCTCTGTTTCATTAAAGTAAGATGTGCATTACAGCTAACCGTATATGGGGATTCCCATTCGTATGCGAACTCTTTATCATGTTTGATTCGATCGGCATTAGTGAGAATCAGGTTTGTAGAAAGGGTAATCCATGAAGCAGCTTGAAATTCACAGGCCATTTCAGTACCCTCTGCCAAAAGTGCAGTTGTTTTGGTTGTATCCCAGATAAATTTCCTGGGATCCATCTGTGGACATTTATCTTGCCACCTTGCGAATGGTTGCAGGCCAAATTTCAGTTTTTCATCTACATTATAGTGGAATGGGAGGGTGGCAACTGCAGTTGTGAGTTTTGTTTTCCGGAATGAATTATCGGGAATCGCCCGGAAATCGGGGTAACTGGTAACTTTACCAACACTTATTCCCAGATCCCAGTTTTCAGGCTGATATGCAAACAGAATTCCCGGATCTATTGTAAAAACCGGCTCGGTTTCAAAAAATGTTGATGATGCAAGCAGGTTTGCTTTGAAAATGAGATCGCCGGTTTTTTTTGTTAATCCACCATGGAGCGACAAATGTGCTTCTTCACTGGTGGTAATAAGTGAAAACGGGTCACCATCAGGATCACGTTGTTTGACAGATCCTCGCCATTGTCTCCCTTCACCCCTGAACTCTATATCAAGATCTACAATACTTAATGGAATTTCATCTATCGTAAAGGTGATAATCCCATTTGAAATTGTGGCGAGGGTCAGGAATGCATCGCTGCCAATCCGTTTGCCATCGGCAAAGTACTGGTGTGAACCACCAAAGGAGAGGTCCCAGTTGTGGTTTGTTGCTGATGAAATAGTGTAGGAAGCCATTCCCCAGGGTTTAAGGTGTTCTTTAAATGTAAATTCGCCGTTTGGTGAATAAGTATCATAAGCGAGCCAGCTGAAAAAAGACTCATTAACAACACTGCCTTTTGATTGGGCTGTGAATGTTAAGTTAGTAAATGTATTGGGTAATCCGATCCCCTGCATCGCATCTCTGTCGAGATGGTTTTTATATTGGTATGCATCAAGTAAGTAACTGTTAGGTACTGTTATTCCAAGTTGATATGCTCGTGTTTTTGGCTTAATTGATGCAAGAAAATCGATGCTGGTGGAACCGAGTTCAATCGATAATTCCGGACGGGTTTTTCGTTTAGTTGCAGTGCGATCAATTCCCGGATCTGCAATGACCATGACACCGCTTACTGTTGGGTACCTTCCTGCAAGATCATCAGTATGAACCGATATTTTATTGAGTGTATTTATCATGAGGCCATCGATTTCTCCGTAACTGTAACCACCAAAATGATACGGTGAATAAAATGGCACCCCTGCGATCAGGTATTGATTGTCATAGGGGCTGGCCGAGCGCACAACCATTTTCGCTTTTGACTGAGAACTGGATCTAATTGACTGCTGGCTTTTAAGGATCTCACCAACACTGTGGGTCATCCCACTGGAGATCTGTTGTTCCTGCAAGTCAATGGTTTTGTTGAAATCGTTTTTACCGGTTACTTCAATCTCATACTGATTGTTTATTTCTCCAAAGTCTTCTGCGTACAGCCAGAGTTTAATCGGTTGAGTTCCTTTGTATGCTGTATCGATCTCAGTCTGCTCATTTTTGCTGTCGGTCGCTCTTAGTGTAAAATGTCCCTGCGGCAACAATCGGAAATTAAAAAAGCCGCTTGAATCGGTCACTGTCGAGAAAAGGGCGTTTTCATAGTGCTGCCCGGGGATCATCCCTACAACTGAGCAGTATTTTGTAAATGGTACCTGAAGCGAACGATCTTCAGTGCTATCTAAAAACTGAACTGTAACGATAATTCCGGGTTGTGGATGATCGTTTTTTCTGGAAATGATTCGCCCTCTTATAACAGGTTCAACATTTCTATAAAGGTGTACAAGTGAATCCGGATTAAATAAAAGTTCCAATTCAATAGCAGATGGTACCGGATTACCATCACTGGTTGCCGGAGTAAACTGACATTTACGAAGCGACTGAACCGTTATTGAATCAGCATATGGTGAAAGTGGTACAAGTATACTGCATTGCTCTGCTTCACCAGTAGCACTGATAAATACCTCTGCTCTGACTGTTCCATCAACACCCTTTCTTAAAACATCTTCAGGTATGAATTGATAAGGGTTGGAGATTAGTGATGGAGGTGTTTCCTCAGATTTTGTAAAGGCTGGACTTGAATACAAAAAAAGAAAAACACCAGTTACAACCGGAAAACGGTGCAGAAGTGAGGACATATTTATCTCCCTATATGGGGTTAAACGGGAAAATAAGCAATAAACGTACTAATTTCGCTTGGGAGAAAAAAAATATTGTTATCGAGGTGAATGTTTTTTTCTGAATGCAATCCAGCCGTAGATTACATCACAAATAAAAAGGCCTCCCATTGAGGAGGCTTTTTATTTTAAATGAGGTACTATAACAAAATTATTTAATAATTGGCTTTTTACTATGCCAGTACAGAAGTATTGGGCTGGCGATGTAAATAGTAGAATAGGTACCAACAGTGATACCGACCAGAAGAGCAAGGGCAAAATCCTTGATTGCTTCACTACCTAAGATCCACAGGCAGAAAACAACAATAATGGTAGTGAGAGAGGTAATAATGGTACGACCGAGAGTCTGGTTGATACTGCTGTTAACCAGTTTGGAAAAGTCTTTGCCGCGTAAACCGCCATGGAGATTTTCACGAATTCGGTCAAAGATAACGATCGTGTCGTTTAAGGAATATCCGATAATGGTAAGAAGTGCCGCAACAAATGTGAGAGAGAACTCTTTGTCAAGAATGACAAACACACCGATGGTCACAAGTGTATCGTGGAAAAGAGGTACGACTGATGCGACCGCGAATGGAAGTCTGAACCGGAAACTGACATAAATGAGAATCGCTATAAGAGAGAGAATTCCTGCGATGAGTGTATTGGTTTTCAACTCACTTCCGATTTTGGGCCCAACCTTCTCAACGCGACGCATCTCTGCTTTATTATCGGGAAGATCTTTGGCTATTACCGACCTGATTGAATCGGCTACAATCGAACCTTCAGCCTGCTTTGTAACGGTGATCTGGATTTCGTTTTTTTCGGCCGCTCCAATAGTTTTTATTTCTGCGGAGCCAAATCCAAGACTGTTAACTGCTGAACGAATCTCTGAAAGTTGATCTTTTACCGGTTTTTCAAACTTGAGCTGTACAAGTGTTCCGCCTGCAAAATCAATCGAAAAATTGAGACCTTTGTGTATAATGCCAAAAATAAGACTGATCACCAGAAAGGATACAGACCCAATTAAGGCAATTTTCTGGTACTTGATAAAATCAAAATTCGCGTTTTTAAAAATCTGCAACATACGATTTATATCCCCTTAACTTAAATACTCAATGTGTTTTTATTTTTCTGAAAGAAAACATCCATCATGACACGCGATACAAAGAGCGCAGTAAACAATGATGCAAGCAGACCAAAAATAAGTGTTATTGCAAATCCGCGGATCGCTCCGGTCCCTTTCCATAAAAGGATCGCAGCTGTGATCAATGTTGTCAGGTTAGAATCCATAATGGTAACAAAAGCAGTAGCATAACCGGAATCTATAGCACTGCGAACTGTTTTTCCAAGCTTAATCTCCTCACGGATACGCTCAAAGATAATAACATTCGCATCAACACCCATACCTATAAGCAGGATAATACCCGCAATACCAGGCAGTGTAAGAGTCGCATTAAACCCGGCCATTACCGCAAGAACAATCATAATGTTGAGTGTCAGCGCAATAATCGCTATTATACCACTGAGTCTGTAGTATATGATCATAAACAGAAGCACGAAAATTGTACCGATCAGACCGGCAAGAAGACCTTTCTGAATCGAGTCCTGACCCAGAGATGGACCTACGGTGCGTTCTTCGATAATGTCTACTGGTGCAGGAAGTGCACCTGCACGAAGAACGATCGCAAGATTTTTAGCTTCAGTCATAGTGAAACTTCCGGTGATCTCGGCTTTCCCAAGAGGAATTTTCTGTATGATTCGCGGTGCAGAATAAACTGTGCTGTCGAGAACGATTGCAAGAAATTTATTTACGTTTGCAGCTGTAATCGATGAAAACCGTTTTGCACCTCTGGTGTTCATTTCTATATCGACTTTTGCCTTACCCATGTTAACACCACCCTGATCAATCGATGCGCGTGCATCTTTGATGACATCCCCACGCATTTCAGGAGAACTTTTTACATAGTAAAGAACTTTGAACACCTGTCCCTGAACCTGAGTTGTGTCGTGAGCCCACAGAAAAGTGTTACCACCAAGGCCGGCTCTATCCACTGCCTGGCGAACAACATTACTTGCCAGAAGTTCTTTAACTTTACCAATGTCTTCGGTTCTTACACCGATCTGGTCGCCAAGCTGAACAAGGTAATCTTTGAAGCTTTTTGATTTTTCAAAGGGGCTTTCCACTTTACCTGTATCGGCTGCAGCTTTGGAAGAATCTGAATCTGTTCCGCTGAAAAGCTTTTCACCGAGTTCCTGTTGCTCTTTTTCTTTAATTGCTGTGCTGTCTTTCTTTTCTGTTTCAGCAGATTTGTCAAGTTTTCCTGCAACTGCATTATCGATCACTGTAACAGCCCGTTCAAGCTGTGCAGGTTCTCTTAGAAGGTTGAATTCCAATTGTGCGGTACGACCGATAACACCTTTTGCAGCGCCTTCATTTTTCAACCCAGGAAGCTCAATAATCAGGCGATCTTTTCCCTGTTTTTGTATTGATGGTTCAGCAACACCGAGTCCGTTAATACGGTTTTCGATGATCGTATACGCGCGATCAAGCACATCTTTATCATCAGTTTTTTCAAGTTTCGACCGGTCGATCTCTAATACTAATCTCATACCGCCCTGAAGGTCCAGGCCGAGATTGAGAATTTTTCGTAACACTTTGGGATTGTCACGAAGATAAAGCTCTCTTTCTGATGGCGAACCTTCTGATGATTTTGAATAATAAATAACGGATGGAATTAGAAAATACACAGCAAGTGCAATTACTGCAAAAATCAGCACTGCGTTAAATACACTGTTTTTTTTCATGGGTAACAGGAAATCCTTTCTAAAGTATATACATCCTGACTATTTTTAATCTAAGTTACTAATTACTCTGTTGTAGTGTTGCTTTTAACCTGATTTTCTTCTGCTTTGAGTCGAAGAAATTCTTTAACTTTTTCAACTATGTCTTTTGGGTTTTTAGGCTTGGTCAGATAGAGGTCACAACCGACCCGCATTCCTTCACGATAGTCATGCTCCTGATTCAATGCCGTGAATAAAAATACAATTATTTCTTTGGTATCAGAATTGCCCTTAATCCATTCACACACATCAAATCCTGTCTGTCCGCACAGAATTACATCAAGGATCACAAGATGTGGTTTTTCTTTTTTGATAACAGAGATGGCCTGATTAGCAGTAATTGCCTCAAAAACACTGAAACCTTCCAGTTCAAGGAAAAGTCTTAGAATTTTTCGAATCCCCGGCTCATCATCAACTAACAAAATCCGAAAAGGTTTCTGATCAGTCACAATCAGTATCCAATGAAAAAGTATTGAAACCCAAACTTCGACCTATTCTTGGCAATACGTGAAGATACATATTGATCTGGTATCGGCGCAACGGAATTCAACCAATCGTCGACAAAACGACCTGTTAAATATCATTTTATCACCTCAGAAATACAAAAATGGAAACCGATCACAGCTTCAACGTTCAAGGTTGGGGCTGGGAAGGTAAAAAGTTTCATTATCTGCAATCTCTTAAACTCTTAACTCTAAACCTTTGAACCTTATTTAAAAGTTATATCTTCTCCGCTGAAGATTATTTTGAGTATATTTCTAAAACTTATGACATCAAAAACAGAGCTACTTCTTCCATCAAAAACCCGGCTTACTGCAATCAGCCCGTTTATTGAATTTCAGCCTGTGAGCTGGGTTCCATCAAAAAATATATCAGATTCTGAAAACCAGATATATTCGATACGCAGAAACCATGGAATCAGTGGTAGTTATAAACTACATAATCTTAATGATTCAATTAATGATGAAAAATCTCTCTATGAAAAAGTGCTGGTTGAGTACATCATTAACGATTGTCACTACCCAATATTTACTGTGGGAAACCTGTTGAATCAGACCTATCCGATTGATTCCAAAGGTGAGGGAAATATCCTTGGTGATATTGCAGAGAGAATTTCGCGACGGATCACGAAATACTTTCTTCAGCACTGGGATAAGCGGGGTAAAACCGGAGGCGTTTTTGACCAGCGGTTCGATCCACAAAATCGTGATGATTTTATTGTCGCTCATACTTCTGAATACATTCTTAAAATTCAGCGCTATCCCAATTTGATAATTTTAAAGCGCTCAAGAAAAGGCAAATTCGGATATGAAAATATAAAAGAGCTTGATGGTTTTTTTGATTACCGTTTTATGTCAAAACGACATATTCTGGTGCTGGAAAGTAAGCTTGAAAAAATTAATGTTGATTGTGATGATCTGGTGAACAACCTTTTTACTCCGCTAAAAGCACTTTTCCCTGAAGCACAGTTTCATTATATACTTTTTACCGACAAATATTCGGTATACAGCAAGTCCGGGATTAGCCGATTCCGACAGATTAAAAGTGTTCCGATTTCAATTTATGAACGGCTCAAAAAAGAGGATATTGGCTCCCTGTTTTTTACCTTCAATGAAAATCGTGATGATTTTGAAAAAATAAAAAACTTTCTGATAGTCCAATATCGTGCAATTAAAAAAATGTCATTTACCATAATAGGTAAATCGGTAATTTCAGAAAAGGAGTTGATGATTTTTGATGGGGGGGAAACACCGCATATTAAATTGATCAAAGATCCAAAGACCGGTTTCTGGAAGGAAGTAGCCCTGCGACATAAAAAATAAGCAGAAAGCCAACTCTATGAAGGCATTGCGCGACTAATTTGGGTATATTAATTTTTTACATGATTTTTGAAAATAGTCTCAATCAATACAACAATATAGTAAGGAGTCTCCACATGCTTCGACGATCGGTACTGTTCTGCTCAATTTCACTGTTACTTCTGGCTGCAACTTCAGGTTTTGCCCGTAACATCCTCGAAAAGAAAATTCAATATATCAATAACAGCGGGAAAGTCGGTCAGGCCCGTTTCTGGGTGGTGTTTCTTGGAAACTATGATGTAAAGCTTACGAAGAAGTTTCCTGGTGAAGGGGAACAGACCGTTGATGCCAGTGTCAATTACCAGATAATTTCCAGCGGCTACATTGAAGGAAACGGCTATTGTGCAAAAGGAAAAATTGACCATAGACCTGCAATGCTGATCAGCAATGCAAATGGTGAAAAAAAGATTGATCTGGACAGCATCGACTATATCTATGACTTTGGTGCAAAGGTAACATTGATTAACGGGGAAACCGGAGATTTTTTCATGGATGTAGATGGAACAAAACTGGTGCCAAAGAAATTTCTCATGCGTGAATACAAGCTGACAAATTATTACGGAGAAGAGATCCTGAAAGAGGGTTCTACAGAGATCCCCCTTTCTGCGTTCGCACTTACCAAAGAGGGTGTTGCCCGGGCTCAGAAAGCTCAGGCAAAACTTGAAGCGAAATAGTTGATATCTGTTTAAAATACCTTAAAAAAAGACCGCTCATATATCTCACGCAATTGCGGGATCAGTATGTGCGGTTTTTTTTTGCTCATATCGGCTACAATCTGCTAACGATCCAATCAACTGCCTGTGGAACATAATCATATTCTGTCCACTCGTGCTTACTACTCGTAGCACCGTGTGTACAGATTAAAAATGGTAGTTTACTGCATTCATTCTGGAAAGGTAATATCAGGTTGAATGGAACCCGTCTTCCATTGCTATCGAAAACGATTTGTTTATCAATCCTGCAATTTCCCCAGTAGTATGATTCAAGAGATTCTATTATGGAATCAATCCCTGCGCTTATAATTATTTTCCGAACCAGCTGTGTAATATAGTATAATTTGGTAAAAAGTACTCATCATAAAGAGTTTCAAAGAGAATAATATAATTTATGATAATGTTTTCACAATAATTGAAAGGGGAAATCATGGTTACAGAATTGTCTGAGCTACAGTCGTATAAAGAAGCTATGAATTGTAAGGAACATTCTCTTCCGTATAAATTTGACAGTATTTTCAATGATAGTAAATGGTTGGAACGGGGTTTATCAAAAAATAAGTTCAAATTGTTATTTTCAGTTAATAGTTTATTGAAAAAAATATTATTGAGTGATGAACAGGTTTTTTACATTAGCTGGGGAGTAAAATCATCATTTTTTGATCAGTTCTTTTCAGGGTCTCTGATGTACTACATCAATCGAAAAGCTTTTGTATTTACAACGAAACGAATTGTACTGATACAATTGAAAGGGAAATTCAAAATATGGGAGTTGGTATCTCAAATTCCCTATAAACATGTAAGTAAAATTAAACAAACATTGTTTGGAAACCTGAAAATCTTTTTTACCAATGGTGAATCTTCGCTTTTTGTTCACATGCCAAAAATTGATAGAAAAAAGATATCTGTTATCTCTGATATGGTACACGACAAAATTGGTACGGAGCTCATTCATGGTGGAGTGGATAACCTGTGTCCGCATTGTTTTACTGTTGTTGAGCAGTTTCCCGCTCAGTGTGACAACTGTAAAAAGCCTTTCAAATCGATCAAAAAGGCTGGTTTCCTTTCTTTACTTTTTCCTGGACTCGGGGATCTGTATCTTGGGCATCGGTTAATCGGTTGTATCGAAATTTTTACAGGACTTCTTGTCTGGTTCAGTATCATTGCTTCCGGTAATGAGAATGGAGAACCGGTAACAGTCGTTGAAAGAACCATTAGTGCTGCAATACTGTTTGTTATCATGCATGGAGCTGATGCACTGGTTACCTTTAATACCGCAAAAAAAGGTATTTATCCTGCTAAATGAGATACGCTGATGATCTTGTGAATAGCTCGATACCTGGCACTATGCAAATAAGTTACACGGAATAACTAAATAACTTTCTTACACGATGGGATAGCCATATGAATAAACATTTTAGCATTTCTAAAATCTACATTTTGATGATTACAGTCACCTTGTGCAGTGTATACGCTTTAAAGCCTAATCCAATAATTTCAAGAAATAAGCCTGTCTACGGATTTCCATCAAATAATGTTGAAATTCTGGTAAATGGTAAATTTGGCGAAAACTGGAATGTCAGTAACGGTTCATGGGTCGCAATAAAACTGGGTGGTAACTACTCGAAAATTCTGGTAAACTGGAACAATACCGGTGGTTCGTGGTCGGATTCAATAGCTGCAGCAAATTCATGCAAAAGTGGTTTGAGCATTCCTGTTGATTATGACATTTTAAAGTCTTCAAATTCGACCAATGGTACTGATGGAGACTGGACTTCTTTGTTGACAATTAAAAACAATCTCGTGACTGCACGGTCACACTCAATAGAATTCGGTGGTGCTCAGTGGGTAAAAATGTCTATTACCAGGGGTGGAGGGGCACTTGATGAAATTGAGGTGTTTGATATCACAAACGGAGATGAAGACACCTGGTTTTTTCCAGGGACAAGTATTACAGCAGTATCATTCAAGTCGAACGTGCCTGCAAAAAATTTTGCAGATCTTATTACGGAATCACACCCGACTTTTACACCTGCATTTATTCGCGGTGGCATCGGTTGTATAAGCAGTACAACCATTGCAAATGATATCAGTAAATATCTGGATGTTGTCCGGAACGTAAAATACTGGGCTATTGAGATGGGAACCAATGATGCCTGGGGTGGGAGCAACTATTTTGTTCCAACTTTTACGAAAAATATGCAGTTGATAATAGATTCATGCAAAGCAAATAATATACAACCGGTATTAGCGAGGATAATCGGTACAGATTCAGCAAAGGTTGGCTGGCAGGTACATCCGGATTTCCTGAAAGCAGTTGATTCGCTTACCATTAAAAACAGATTGCTGCCTGGACCCGATTTGTATACCTATTTCTCCAGACATCCAACAGAACTTTATGACGGTGTTCATCCAAATGCAACAGGTGGAGCAAATGTATATCGTTTGTGGGCAGAAAAAATGGATACACTTTATAGATCAACTGTTGCAAACATGATGGATCGGGATGTAAAAAAGAGCGCACTTCATCACCAGGTAAGAGTTTTAAAAACCGGTAATGGAAGTATTATACATGTTCAATGTGGAGGAACGCTTTCAATACATGCTCTTAATGGCTCGCTTTTAAAGAAAGTTATTGTACAGCCTAATGGTACATATACACTTGAAAATGTAAATGGTATTTCGATCGTTATGTTTACGTATGGTACAGGAAAAGAAGTAGTTACCATTTCCCGCTTCAACTAATGAAAGGTATATTTGTAGTGAAAGGCGTTTCAATTTACCTGAAATTAATTGCCTTTCTGTTGTATGCACTACTTCGGATTTATGCTGCATCATTCTCCGCGGCTACTCCCAATGTACTCGATGATACCGGGGTATATACAATGATGGGGAGTGCTCCGCTTTTTTCAAAAACAATGCTCGCCGGGTTGCGCCCACCGGTGGTACCTCTACTTTACAAAATATTTTCTAATAATTATTATGCTATTATAATGTTTCAGACGATCATTTCTATGCTCGCCTGGATGCTGCTGGCAATTGTTGTGTCGCGATATATGCAGCGCAGGTGTATACGGATAGTAGCATTACTTCTAATAAATGGAATGGGGATGACCCAGCCAATTGGCGTGTGGGATGGTGCTCTAATGAGTGAATCGATCAATATATCACTCATTGTGGCATTTATTGCTGCTGTACTGCTTTATTTTAAACGGCCGAAGAGATTACGTTTCGTGTTTGTGCTTTTAGTAACCACTTTCTGTGCTCTTTGTCGTGAATCCAATATATGGGTATTACTGGCCCTCGCAGCAACTGCAGCGGCAGTCGGGGTTTACAATAAGCATCGCCGGCTTATCATCTGGTCATGCGCCGTCGCTGTGATGTTTTTGCTGAATAATCGCCTTTCGGACATTGGTCAGCGTTGGGTGTTTCCAGTACTTAATGTTATAAGTCAACGGGTACTTCCCAACCCTGAACGATCAGCAGCTTTTGAAGATTATGGGATGCCCGTTTCTAATGCGTTAATGAATATGAGCGGAAAATGGGCATCAAGTGATGATTATGCTTATTACAACAACCCCGAGCTTGACGGATTCCGGAAATGGTTGTTCAAACGGGGGAAGAATGCGTATATTCGCTGGTTACTGGTGCATCCGGCAGTTGCACTTGGAGAGCCCATTGCCCATATTAACCAGATGGTCATCACCGGTAATCTTTCAAGTTATGGCACACAAATTAATGGTGCACTGATTCCGCGAGGACCGAGTATTCTTTTGTTTCCTATTGGAGATTCCAAAAATTTTGCTCTGTTGTTACTCTATGCACTGGTATTTTGTTCCGGTGTTGCTGTCGGAGCGAAGCTATGGAAGAAGAACCAGCTCTGGCTTTTGGCGGTACTGATGGTTGTGTTTACATACCCACATTTATTTATTGTATGGCATGCTGATGCGATGGAAGTTGGGCGTCATGCAATGGGAATTCGGGTACAGCTTTCCATTGCCTGGTGGATTATGGTGTTACTGTTCTCGGAGTATTACATGGATTGGCTTTTTAAACGCTTTCCAACTGCACCAACAGATCTGATACAGAAATTCCTTTAAGAAAGACATTTCTGACTTTAATAATCTCTGAGATACTCCCTGTAATTCAGGTACTCCATCAATGAGATTTTCTCAATTTGCTCAGAGTGACTTTTCAATTGAAAATGTATCTTTTGAATCCCCGTTTTGATCCATCAACGATATTACAATTGTGTAACAGATATTTTCGCCCGCAGCACACCATTGATAATACCTTTGATTCTGGCTATGTAATGACCTGTGCTGAGTGGTCAAGGCAAGGAGAGGGTAATTTCCCTGAATAATTGAAAAACGGAGGGAAAATGATTTTTAAATTTAGTTTTAAATTAAAAATTTTGGAGAACAAAGAAACGTTTATTCCATAAAAATTGAAATGTTGATAAAAAACAGAGAGCAAACGCTATGTTTTTAAGAAAACTATTCGAAACTTTGTTTGTTTTTAATATTTCCATAAAAATTTCTACTACAATTTTATCTATTTTTCATCTTTTTTTGCATAGTTGACTATTAATGTATAAATTAATTGTAATTGTTTAAAAATCAACATATTATCCACGTTTTTTATTAAATTTGGAAAGTATTTATATGCTCAACAAATATATTACTGATTGAATATGAATTTAAAAAAACTTTCCTTTTCCTAAAAAAATCCTTATATTATTGTTTGGATATTTCATTTGTTTTTAAAAAAAATAGCTTTACTGCCTTCTCTTTAAGGGGTTACTTTATGCATTCTTATTTTTCAAACTTGTTCGTAAGATCAGAACGCTTTACAGAACTATGTGGTTTGTTTATTGCAATTATCCCGATCTGCCTTTTTGCTGATCCGGTACCATCTAATTTCGTTGCATATTCAATTGAAGAACTCAAAATTGGTGATCGGGCTGGAACCAGCAGTGAAGGACTTATCGGATCGCAGTCAATAATTTATGTCGGCTCAGATGCAATTATTCGGGGATCGATATATGCAAATGGAAAAATATATCTCAATGATCGATCAATTACGACAGGATCAGTTGTTTCAGGTGATTCAGTAATTAAGGGTTTTGATGTCTCGACAGGTTTGATTCAACAGTGGGCAAATGTGGATCGATATACAATTCCAGTTAAAAATGTAACGATTGGATCAACAGATATTACAGTTCCCATAGAAGGTTCGCGAACTTTAGATCCAGGGAATTATAAAGATGTTACTGTATTAGACCGTGCAAGTGTAACATTAAAGAATGGTATATATAATTTTGACAAACTCGTTTTAAGTAATGACACAAGGTTGATACTGGACTATGCTCCAGGTAGTAATGTTGAAATAAATGCGAAAACAACATTGACCATTGGTGATCGTGTAAAGACACTGTTCTTAAAGGATAGCAACAGCTATGCAATACGCTTTTATACTGGAGGAACCAGTGATTGTATTATTGGCTTTGAAGGGAATATTTATGGAAATTTTACTGCTCCAAATGCACTTCTGATATTACACGACCGTACCACATTTACCGGTACTCTGTATGCAAAAAAATTGGAGTTACAACCTTCGATATATTGTGTAACAGATACAATTTTCCCTGACATTCAATTATTATCACCTGTGGCAGGATCGACAATAGGAACAACACATCCCCTTATAGTGCTTTATTTTACTGATAATAGATCCGGCCTGAACTGGTCTACATTGCAGATAAAACTTAACGGGGCTGTTGTTACTTCAAATTTTGCAATAGTGAATGATTCTGCGATTTGGCAGGTACCTCAAAATATTATACTACCAGAAGACGCAAATACAATCACAGCTGACATTTTTGACCGGGCTGGTAATGGTACACAGGTAGTAAAAACTTTTAATGTTGATGGAACTGCACCAGTGGTTTCTATTGAAAGTCCGCAGAATGGATTTATTACCAACCAGCAGACAATACCTGTTTCCTGGAGTGTAGACGGAGTTAATCAGAATACTCAGACATCCGTTTCATTGCAGGATGGTCTTAATATGGTAACCCGTTCATCAACTGATCAGTTCGGGAGAACCGGATCTGCATCAGTTCAGGTAACTCTTGATACGCAGGCTCCGGAAGTTGCGATTACATCACCTGAAAATGGTACGATTACCAATCAATCAGAAATTGCCATTGCCTGGACTGTCGATGGAGTCGCACAGACAACCGAACTGGCAGCCTCACTCACTGAGGGTGAAAACACTATCACCCGAAGTTATACTGATGCAGCTGGAAATACCGGGACAGCGTCGATTCAGGTAACTCTTGATACGCAGGTTCCGGTAGTTGC
>JBNKZD010000237.1:0-7162 GCA_050301235.1 Chitinispirillaceae bacterium
TGTATCAAAAAATGTGATCCCGTTCTCTGATGTATTTTTTTCAAGTGCCGATAGCATCTTTTCAGCAAGCTCATCACTAAGAGGCCGACTTTGGTTATCGGTTGGAATAATATGGTCCACAGTCGCGAACGTACGTGATGGAAATAGAACTTTCAATCCCTTTTCTTTAATCATGGAAAACGCCTGTGGAGAAGTGACTTCATGGATGAGATGGAGCCCGATAAAAAGCTGATCCTGCCCGGTAGGTAATGTTGCCACTTTATGCAGATCCCAAACCTTATTGAATAAATTTGTTCTGCTCATTTTATGTATATTGTTCCTTTCAACTATGTTTATCTTCTAAGGAATCTAAATTATGAAAATCCCCAGTACTAACAATATTGTGCTTATAGGAATGCCTGGAGCGGGAAAAAGCACCGCTGGTGTGATTCTGGCGAAAGCACTCTGCCGGGAGTTTCTTGATACCGATGTTCTCATTCAAACTATTGAAAAAGTTACTCTTCAGGAAATCATTGATACTAAAGGATATATGGCACTTCGTGCGATTGAAGAGCGTACGATATTGGGGGTTCGGTGCAGTAATCATGTTATTGCAACCGGTGGAAGTGCCGTGTATAGTGAACCGGCAATGATGCACCTGAAATCGAATAGCATCGTCGTTTTTCTTGAAATCACGTATGAAGAGATTTTCCGGAGAATTTCAAACTTTGCGACTCGAGGACTTGCGCGACGACCGGATCAGTCACTTGAAGACTTGTTCGAAGAACGTGCCAGATTATATAGGCAATACGCCGATATTACCATTTTCAGTGATGGGAAATCGCAGGAGATGGTGGTGGGAGAGATTGTAAGATTACTTTATATCTAAATATTCAGAATTTTTGGGAGGTGAAAGCCTTCCCCCTGGTCCGAGCCCAAAGCGTCTCGGACGCACCCCCTTCTACAGGGTGCACTTGCCCACTAAAAAGGGCAAAACAGTGCCCCGCAACGCCCCGGGAATCTCTGGTCAATCAATATTTGCAAAATTAACAGCAATAAATCTAATTTAAGAAATCATAGTAAACGCATAACCTACTTTTGACCGAGTGCTATTTGATTTGGATATTAATTTTTTACAAAGTTAGAATTACTTATCCGGTCGTCGAGCGGAGTCGAGACGGCCGCATTTTACGCAAATCCCGCTTATCATTTCAACTCATTTCAATGACAACCGCACAATGAGCGGTTGATGTGATTCAGGTGTTTTAACTTTGTAGAATTAAATTAACGTTGTAAAATTCTCTCCATAACATTGCAATATCTCAAACAATAAAACTATTCTCCGTCAATGGAGGATAGCTTTGACAGGGTAATCGGAAACGCGATTGTAGACCACCCTATTTTTCTACTTTGATTTTTGTATTACGCGGACACAAGATCGGCGCTGGTTAATGAGTCTGTCAATACATTTTCATTGCGTAACGCCCTTCTGACTCCAATCTCCTGAATGAGATTTGCAACGACCCCGGTCCAGCCTGTTTGATGGCTTGCACCAAGGCCACATCCTGAATAACGATCTGCATCATCTCCACCATGGAAATACTCGTAAAAGAGGATATAATCTTTCCAGTTGGGATCATCCTGGAACATGCTGATATCTCCAAAAACCGGACGTTTTCCTGTTGATGGGTCTTTCAGGAAAATCTTTATCAGTTTCATCGAGAGGTCATCAGCTACTTCATCCAGACTGCGCCAGGTCCCGGAGAATGATGGATACTCGACTTTAAACGAATCTCCAAAATGGACTGCAAATTTCCTCAGAGACTGTACACACAGGTAATTGACAGGCATCCATACAGGTCCGCACCAGTTTGAATTTCCACCCATTTTCTGCATAATTACCGATTCAGCAGGTTCATACTTAACCGTATATTCCCATCCGTTATTGAGCCATACCTTGTCATTGTTCAGATGGTATTTTGAAAGAGATCGAATCCCATTCGGACTCAGAAATTCTCCGGTACTGAGCATTCTTCTAAGGACAGGTATCAATTTTTCTTTACTGACAAGCGATATGGTCCCTTCAAGCTTTTCAGGCGGTGTTGTTTGCATAACCTGATCAATAAATGTATCGATATTGATATTATCATTACTGAATGTCAGATCATTTCTGTTTTTCAAATACCATTTGATAAACCCGTATAACTCATAAAATGATGCTGGATCAGTAACTTTTTGTGAAATAAACTCTGTTGCAAACAATGGTGTCAGACCCACCATCGAGAACACTTTAATCCGTCCGTAATTGTTCGCACAGTCCATAAAGAACTGATCATCATTGTCCCATAACCCATTATCACCAATTTTATTTACAGCAGCACTGATATACATGAAATGCTGTAAATATTTTCGTGCAAGATCATTGTAGTAACCCGTTGATTCGCCAGATGTTGCATTTTTCAATTCAGCAAGCGTTGTCGCCATCTTGAGCATATTTAAACAAAACATTGCCATCCATGATGTACCATCTGCCTGCTCAACAGGTTTTCCTGAAGGGTCCCGGTCGATTATGCGTATATTGTCCAGCCCAAGGAATCCGCCTTCAAAGATATTATTCCCCTGTGAATCCACCCTGTTTACCCACCAGGTGAAATTCATGTTCAACTTGCTGAAAATCCGGTCAAGGAATTCGATATCGGCAGTTCCATAGATCTCACGCTCATTCTGGAACACCTGAAGAGCCGCCCAGGCGTGAACAGGAGGATTGATATTACAGAAATCCCATTCATACGCCGGAAGCTGACCGTTTGGATGCTGGTAATATTCCATTATAAGAAGTTCAAGCTGATATTTGGCGAAATCAGGATCGATTATCGCAAGCGTTGTCGTATGAAATGCAAGATCCCAGGCAGCAAACCAGGGATATTCCCATTTGTCCGGCATCGATATGATATCTTTGCAGTACATATTGTGCCACTTATTCATCTGTTCGTTATTGAGATGCTCCGGTGATGGAGGAAGGGAATCTCCTTTGAGCCATTTGCTTGCAATAAAATAGTACAGTTGCTTGCCCCACAACATTCCTGCGTATGCCTGACGCTGTACATTATACATATCTTTCTCCGCATCGGTACCATTGCGACTGAATGGGCAGAGTGCATCATAAAACTGGTCTGCTTCATTTTTACGTTTGGTAAAAATCTGACTGAATGAATTCCCAAATGGCGAACTGACCTGTTTATCTGACAGCCGCAGATAGAACGTCTTTTCTTCACCAGGAGCGAATGAATGCGAGAAATGAACTGCAGCTTTCGTACCGACATTAGCTCTGTTTACAGCATTTTGATCATTATAAATTATGTAATTGTTAATACCATCCTTCACACACTGTGATTTGTTGTTTCCCCAGCCAAACCGCTGAAAGTTGGTTTCATTCTCCGTAAAAAGAATTTCATCACAAGCCTGACAATACAGCTTTCTTCCGGAGAGCACAGTCGTAAATTGTCTGGAAACCGAATCATACTGACGCACATCTGAGATATCAATGGTCGAAACACCATTTGGTACACTGCTGGAAAGAGAAAGATACGGTTTTTCCGGATTGTAGTACTCCCATGACCAGGTATTTCTGAAAAGAAGTGTGGGTAAAATATGAAGTGCCTGATACTGATCACCTCTGTTGGTGACAGTGATTTTAATAAGAATATCTTCAGGAGTGTTCTTTGCATACTCTACAAACACATCAAAATACCGGTTGTTATTGAATGCTCCGGTATCCTTGAGTTCATATTCAAGCGGATGACGGGAACGGGCATTGTTTACGATATCAGAATATGGATATTCATAAGGGTACTTGTACAAATATTTCATATAGGAATGCGTCGGTGTATTATCAAGGTAGTAATAATACTCTTTTACATCCTCACCGTGATTTCCTTCGTGATTAGCAAGACCAAAGAGGCGCTCTTTTAAAATCGGGTCTCTTCCGTTCCACAAAGCAAGTGAAAAGCAGAGATACTGATGAAGATCAGAGATTCCTGCAATCCCATCCTCACCCCAACGATATGCCCGTGAACGTGCCTGATCATGAACAAAGTCTTTCCATGCATCGGTATTGCTGTTGTACCATTCGCGAACAGTACCCCACTGACGTTCGCTCAGATATGGCCCCCACTGTTTCCATGTATGGACAACATCTGGAGATTCAAGACGCCTGCGTTCCTCTGTGTCAGCAATATTCCTCTTTTCGTAAAACGACCGTGTATCCATGGTACAAACTCCTTTTAGTGTGTGAAATGATTGTAATTTTTCAAATGACAAAATACATCTTCTGATTGTGTCTTGTGAACGAACTTGTTTAGCGCACATAACCAGAAGATAATTTTCTAAACTAACAGAAATTCTATTTTTGTGAAATGTTATTATTTTGAAGGGTAATAACTTCACTCAAGCAAATCAGATTTCGCAATCCCCACATCGCCTCACCCCCTGGCCCCTTCTCCATCGAATGTAGAGGGGGGAAGAAGAGAAATGTGCACTTTCTTGCTCCCTTTCTCCACGAGTGGAGAGAGGGCTGGGGAGAGAGGGATCTGCAAACATTGCGATTAGCCGCACACTTAATTCACACCCATGCTATTTCTCAACCAATACCAATACACTCCGCGCATGCATTCCATAATGACGTGCAAGAGGTGTAAGTTGTTCATCGATATTCGATGCAAATTCAAACCAGGTTGCGGTATCAGCATATCTGAACCATTGCATACCCTTGCTATTCTCAGGGAGATTTATATCAGCAAATTGATCATTCCAGTTGTAAGCAATAAACAGTGAACCGATATCACCTTTTACCTGGTACTGAAGATTATCGATTCTCATCCCGATAAAGGTGCCATTATTCCAGTCATTCAACGTTAGCTCATACCCATCACGCCGATACCAGGTAATATCCTTTATACCTTTTCCTCCGATATCAAGCCCGGTAAAGTAATTTTCGGGGCGCAGTGATGAAAACCGGTTTCGTAACGAAAGCATACCTTTAAAAAAGGTGCAGGTCATGAGCTCTTCAGGGAGCGATGGACTAGTGCTGTTATTCAGATAAGAATTAAAAGTATCCCATTGAAGATGTGTTATCTGATTATCAACTGCAACCGCATTGTGAAGACAATCCTGGGTCTTGAAAAGTTCATCTCCGCCACAGAACATCGGAACACCCGCCGATGTAAACAGTAACGTAATCACATTTCTTACTGCTTTACGCTGTTCCTCCCTGCTGCCACCATGATCCCATGAGTTATCCATCGCTGTACAGGAAAAGAGATCCCGGAGATTGTACCCATCATGTGAACATATATAATTAATAGAATTGTACGGATGCGGTTCTTTCCGGCCTGATCCATACCAGAACTGCTGATCTGATCCAGCAAGCGCATTCGCGATACGATGCGGTGGTGTTGTGATAACATGCAGCTTATTCTCAAACTGTCGCAGAGCACTGCGATAAATATCATTCCACTCCGACCACCCATCAGGAAAATTCCCCAGTTGATAGGTTTGTCCATGCCCTGTGGCCCATGGTTCAGCAATCAGATCAATCCCTTCAAGAGTAGTTCCGGAGCGAAGTGGTAATTCGCGGGTTATTCTCTGAAGCAAACCACTGGGATCCTGAGCATTGAATTCAAACGAATCAGAAGTACATCTGTTCCCCAATACAGGAGCCAGATCGAATCTGAATCCATCAATACCCATCTCATTCGCCCAGTATGACAGTGAATCAAGAATGAACTCTTTTACAATATCATTAGTAACATTGAAACTGCCACCACAGGCAGAATTATCCTGGTAACGCTGCAATCTCTTTCCATTATCAATATAACTTGTACGCAAAGTGTAAAAGGTCGCATTGTCAAGACCTCTGAACGACAACAAACACGCTCGTGTCGGATCCTGCCGATAATCGTCTTCCCGTGAATCATCGTGCTCAGTACTTCGATAAAGAAGCCCCTCACCGGTATGATTGTAAACAACATCAAGAAATACCTTAATGCCAGCTTCATGAAATGACCGAACCATCTCCTTGAACTCTTTTACCGGCCCACCGGGAGAACGGTCTGATGCATACCGGCGATTGGGAGCAAAAAATCCCAGTGTCATGTAACCCCAATAGTTGTCACCGTTTGGGTCATTATCATCATTCTGTTCACTGGCAAAGTGATACACCGGTAGAAACTCCACCGCAGTCACTCCAAGATCACGCAGATACCCCGCCTTCAATGCCGCACCTTTGTATGTTCCGCGATATTGAACAGGAATTGATGCGTCCTGTGCGGTAAATCCACGAACATTTACTTCATATATTATATCATCTTTGATATGTCGCTTCGGTTTAATTCCAGTCGGCACATTTTCACGGTTCAATACCAGTACACTTTTAGGCGCAAAAGCCGCAGTGTCGATGCCCCGATCATTTTCTCCTGAATAGTACTCGTGTGAATATTCATTCGGGTCGATAGTCGAAAGGCGCGGAGCTGGATCGTGACTTATCTCACGAGCCCATGGATCAAGCAACAGTTTATTTGGATTGAAACGGTTCCCATCATTATCACAATCTGCCAGGAAACCGATCAACGACCCCGGTTTCCATTTTTCATCATACACCCAGTTTGGCCCCCAGACCCTGTAACCATAATAAATAACTTTTGTTTTGGCAGGAATTTTATTTTTTCCAGGTTTTGCAATGACAGACCAGAGCGATACCTCATTTTTAGTTAAAGGCAGAGTAGTAATAACTGTTGAATCGTTGGGTTTATCAAATATCAACAATTCTATTCGCTGAGCGTTTTTTGAATACACCTGAAATGTAAGCTGCTGTGCAGTCTGATCAAAAAAAGCGCCCGCTTTCACGCCTGAAGTGCTCACAGAGTCTGACATTGTCCATTCTCCCCTATATCGTGAATTTAATGAGAAAAAAGCCTTAAAATACAGAAATGCAGATTAACAAATTGAGAATACCCATAATTATAAATTGAATGTGTGTGCAAAACAAGATAAATTCGCGGTCACCGCGTCGCCTCACCCCCCTGCCCCCTCTCCATGGAATGTAGAGGGGGAAGAAGAGAAAATATGTGATCGCTTGCCCCCTTTCTCCACGAGTGGAGAGAGGGACGGGGTGAAGAGGCGATCA
>JBNKZD010000238.1:0-38828 GCA_050301235.1 Chitinispirillaceae bacterium
GTGTTGCGTTGTTCAGGTTTTCGGTGAATGTGAGCAGGAATGTGTCAGGGGCTGCCTGCTGACGTTCAATATATGTGGCGCTGGCGATAAGTGGTCCGATACTGTCATTAATTTTAAATTTGTTAATCTGCAGAGGATTTGCAAATATTGTGTCAATTGAATAACTCATGCCGAGACTGTCGGTTCCCGAGAAGGTGGTGAATTGATTATTAAATGATCCGGTCACGGTAACCGTGAGATGGCGTTTATTGGCAGGATCCTGCTTTAGTGATGTGCCGCTGAAATTTTTCCGGTCACTCAGCGCTGGCCATCCGATAATAACTGAGTCCGGAATTTTATCAAGTGTATCCTTGAAATAGATCTCGACAAAATCCGCTTTTCCGAACCCGTTATCTGCATAAATTACCGCATGGGATACAGGATTAGGCTGTCGTGTGGGTTTGGGTGGTCGGGTCACCACAAAGATGATCTCGCCATACTGGCTTGGATCACTTGCTGAAAAATATCGAACGGTGTATACCCCAGTCATTAACTGATTGATTGAATCAGGGTTGATAGTGATCTGTGTGTAATCTGATGCAATAGTTATTCCCTGATATTTACTGCCTGCGAACAGTTTTTCGGGCGTCGGGAATGACGGACCTTCAATAGTAAATTCGACAACTCCCTTGATTGTATCTGTAGGGACTACAGAATTGTCGCAGGCCAGAACACCTTGTGTCACTTTTTCAAACATATCATATTTAATTCCCTTGCTGCCTGGAACAGGAGTTTCGACCGAAAACAGTTTGCTGCTGGTTCGGAGATTTATGGAGGTAACAACTCTGAAGTTGGACGCGGATTGTTTACGTTCAGTAAAAAAAAGTTTGAAACTGTAGGTCTTGCCTTCAGTTAACCCTAATTTGTCAAGATTTACCGAGTCGCTTGCTGCCTGATGAAGGCCACCAAGATCTACCACCAGCTGACTGTCTATATAGACCCAGACATCATCATCGCCACGGAAATAGAACGTCTGTCCTTTTATATACTCAAATTCGCATCCAAGCTCCATTGTGAAATGAAAGTTGTGCTCAAGCGAATCATCTCCCCTGAATGGAGTGTAATTGGGATTGGGAATTTTATTTGCGTCATCGAGATATTTAAAATCATCAAGTGGGAAAAAAAACTTGTTGTCATATTCGTACAATCCTTCCTCATTTTTTGTCAATACCAGATTGTAGCAGCGTTCATTGGTATATCCCCCGGTAAATGTTTGTGTCGCAAACCATTCTTCAATTGTAGCATTACAGGGTATTGTTGGTGAAGTTACAGGTTTTCCATCTGCTCCAAGTTTTTTAGTGACCATGCCTTTTACCGGAGTTAAATGTTCTGAATGAGTACTTTCACATATTCCATCTTTACCAAAATCCGGATGATTTCCAATGTCCCGGAGTTTTGCAGCTAGTGTGATAGGTGCACAATTGCCAACCCGGCCGGGAAACTGGCTTGAGAATGTTGGTGGAGCATCCGCAATTGGTGAAGACAGTATCCAGATGGTATCAGAATCGACAAATTTTCCCGACAGATCAATATACGTTCTATCATTCAAACCTTTACTTCCATACGTCTGGGTTGGTTCACGGGAGTTTGAGAAATAGAATATCAGACTGTCAGGACGGGTATGATAGTAGCTGAACCATCCGCACATCTCTTTCATATAGCGGATTCGGATTGGGGTTGTCATACCTTTAAGAACAAGCCGGGGTGCGCCGATTTTCCAGGGGTTAAAAAATTTAATAACCTTACTTTTCGGGGGTACGAATTCGATACGGGGAGGTTTTTTGACATCATCGACATATATCCACACATTACTGTCGGGTGGCATGTTTTCAAGAATTTGACTATACAGAATCCCCGTACTGGTCCCACCTCCTTTATAGGTCAGCTGTGAATCCTGTGGTACATATGTTGAACTCTTAAAACTGGCAATAGTGAAAAAGGTTTTTTGATCGCGCGGGGCAGGGATAGAAATTACAAACCAGTCTACTACCTCCGGTTTCATTTTGGCGCCTGGGAACCAGTTGGCCGAATACTGAAAAAACAATCCGTAATTGACTCTGGCGGTATCTTCAGCCCAGGGGTGAAGAATATGAATTGTGATCGCCGCACTGATGTTTGATACCGAAGAAAGAATAATAAACACAACTGTGAACAAGTTGAGATACAATTTCCGGTTACCAGGTTTCATAGCCTACTCTTTACAGTGGAAGAATGAAGGTTTTGGTACATATATTATAGATAATATATCCAATATTTGGCTAATATGGGAAAATTGATAGAAAAAATGAAAAAATCGCCAAATAATGTATTCAATCGTATTCAGATTACCGGTTGAGTGCAGAATGAACCGACTGGGCCAGCTGAGCAGATACAAACGGTTTATTGAGAATATCTATAATACCTGTATCAAGAAGCGACTGGCGCTCTTCATCGATACGATACCCGGTTGATAAAATAACTTTAACATTTTCGTCAATGCTTTTTAAAAGATCAAAACAATCTTTTCCATTTATCCCGGGCATGATCATATCGAGTATAATCAGATCAATTACGGGTTTCCTTTTTTTGTAAAAATCAACAGCTTCCTGTCCATTGGAGCACGTATACACCGAGTATCCAAGCCAGGAGAGGATCTCTTTTACTGCTTCACGGATAACCGCTTCATCGTCCACAATGAGAATATTACCTTTACATTTGGTTGTACTGTTGATAGTATTGGCAACTGGAACAACCTGAACGCCGGTATCGGGAATGTACAGTGTAAAAGTGGAGCCTTTTCCCGGTTCGCTCTTTACATCAATGTATCCATTATGACTTTTAACGGTACCGTAGACACTGGCCAGACCGAGTCCGGTTCCTTTACCGATATCTTTGGTTGTAAAAAACGGTTCAAACAGATGAGAAAGAACACGTTGATCCATGCCTTCACCTGCATCACGCACAGACAGTGCCAGATAACTTCCTGGCGAAATTGAATATGCATGAAAAATGGTCAGTTTTTCATCAAGTACAGTATTTTCTGTTGTGATAATAATTTCACCGCCTTCAGGCATAGCATCTCTGGAGTTAATAGCAAGATTTATAATTGCACTCTGTATCTGTGATACGTCCCCGGTGATACATGGATTTTTTGCATTGAAAATATAGTTGACTTTTATGTTTTTATCTAATGTGCGTTCAAGAATGTCAACAGTTTCTTCGATGATTTTATGTGTATCGATCGTTTCCAGCTGTAATTTACTCTTGCGTGAAAATGTCAGGAGCTTTTTCGTAAGATCAGATGCTCTGCCTGCAGCCGATAAAATCATTCTGGCATATTTTGCGAGCCGTTCATCTTCCTGATATCTTAGAAGAATGATATCACCATACCCGGAAATGGCACCAAGAATGTTGTTAAAATCATGAGCGATGCCTCCGGCCAGCTGACCTATCACTTCCATTTTATAGATTGATCTGAACTGTTCTTCAAGTTTTGCCTTTTCAAGCTCACCCCTCTTTCGTTCTGATATATCTCTTATAAGTATGATCAGTTCACGGATATCATCATCAGCGCCATAGATCGCAGAAATGCTCACTTCTGAGGTAAAAAAGAGTGAGATGTTCTTTTTTATCATTAACACTTCACCAGATTGAATCTGTCTTTTTTTTGTTAATTGATTAAGAAGCGTCGAGAAGTGTTCATATTCCTGTTCATGAATAAATGAATAGATATTTTTCTGAAGCAGTTCACTCTCATCATTGACACCTAAAACCGATAAGGTACGGCTGTTCGCCAGGATTACCGAGCCTTCTTTATCGGTGATAAGAGTTGCATCCGGAAGTGTATCGATCAGTTTACGGTAACGCTGTTCACTGTTACGAAGAGCAGCTTCGACTTTTTTTTGTTCTGCCAATTCGTTAGTCAGAACCTTTTTAAGTGATGAAATCTGATGTATGTAGGCTTCGATCTCTTTGATTGTATCTGATGTGGTCGATATTCTGGCTGCCAGTTCCGGGCTGGCTGCTGAACATTTTTTTATCAATCTCTGGATCTGAAGCGTTCCCAATGATGAAAACAGCATGAAAAAAAGGGAAAGAATGACAATTTGATACAGTGCACCCACCAGTTGTGAGGATGTGGGAAATAGAAGTGCAAAAGATACTTCAACTGCTGCAATGAAGGTAAAAACAATCAGAAATCGAAGGAGAAGGTTTTTTATTATTAGTGTATCCGGTTTCATCAATACAGCCATTCCGGTAAAATGTTATCACTGAATAACAAGTTTACAATGAAATTCCGGATGCTGCAACCATGATAAAATTTATCAGGAGATCTGCTGTTCCTGACGGAATTTATAGGGGGTTATTTTATTGAATTTGATAAAATATTTTTCCATTTCTGATGCATTCTGGAATCCACTTGCCTCTGCTATGGCGACCTCATTCCAGTGCGAAGATCTCAGTCGCTCTTTGGCTACTTCCACACGACAGTACATGAGGTACAGCTGTGTAGACATTCCAGTAAATTTTTTAAGCAGATCATTAAGCTTTTGTGGTGTGAGATTTAACTCCCTGGCCAATTGATCAACACTGATATTTTTTTGAACCATCTTTTCTTCAAAAACTGTTTTGATCTGATCGAATAACTGTTGTTCTGCCTCATTGCGTTCAAATTTGATTTGTTTATGAGGTTTCCTGGCCATTTTTAATAAAAGAATGTACAGCAGAAATACTAAAAGACCGATGAAAAAAGAGATGCCAAAAACAAGAAGACGGTTTTTAGCCAGAGGTTTTGCTTTAAAGGTAATGGTTCCCCATAATGCCGGGCTATAGGCTTCAAATGGTTGGTTAACTTTAACCCATGATGTTCGATGAATTACATTACTGGCATCGAGGGTCTTAGCTATAATATTACAGGTGAGTGAATCGGGTAGTGTGGATCCAAAAGTTGATAGCGGAATTGAACTGGTAATTGAATAACCTTTGAAATCGTTTTTAGTCACTGAAAAGTTTAATTCACAAGGTTCTGATGTTGCTTCGAGGTTGAACCTGCCAGTTTTATCGATAGATGGTTTGTAGAAAATCTGCATCGGTTTGCCATACAGAGGGATTGCATACATGATAGTGCTTTTGTCTGGGTATGGTTTCTTTGAATTTGTTGGGTCGAGAAGAATTTCAATTCCCATCCCTGCCAGAATCTCGCGGTCTATGTTAGCATAGAAAAGTGGATCGGAGACATTCATGATAAATGAGATCTCTTTTTCATTCCAGTAGATCGAAAAAGATGTTTTTACCCCACTTCTAGGGCTCTCCAGTTCGATCACCCCATCAGTTAACTCCTTTGTACCGGAATAATCGTAAGGAGACTCTCCATGATACCGTAAGCGTGGATTATGAAGGAAAAAGACGCCATCACGGTGAGATGCAAATGTCTTATTATTTGAACTCGTACCTATGGCAATCAACTCAACTCCGGTATAGTACTGATTAGGAATAGACAAAATATCCCAGACAATTTTGTAAGGTTTACGGGTGATTGTTCCGAGATTTGCAATCTGGGGGGTATCTGATTCAACAGAATAATAGAGGGCTTGAAATTCAACACTTTTCAGATTTTTGCAGCTGCTTTCGACTGCAAGTGTGCAGGATGGTATGGTGATAACTGATCCCGGGCTTGGTGATGTGAATGAGATACAGCTGTCAGTTTGCTCCTGACTTAATAGAGAGGACGTTAAAAAACAGGATATGAAAAGGAATATTTTGTAAGACATAAAATTTTTGTATCTGTAATTCGTAGTTGATGTACGTATGTTTGAAAGTTCATTAGGATTTCATGGGCGCAGCTGGACTCGAACCAGCGATCTCCGCGATGTGAACGCGGCGCTCTAACCAACTGAGCCATGCGCCCGGATCTGTATATAAAATAGAACTATACCATCAACGTGTCAAATATTACGATGTATTTTATAAAAAGATGGTGTTGTGTGCGTATAATAGATGGCAGATCAGATATTGTTTATAATGCAATCTGCGGAGAGTGTTTGATGGATTTGAATCGTTTAACTAACGATTTTTCAGCGGACCTGACAGGATGTTTCACCAAAAAACGTTTTGATTCAGGTATGAGTTTGGACTTTTTCTGTTTGATGAGTTATTTTACTGCAAAACTTATAGATAGTGATGAAGGATTAAATACATGAAACTATTCACTGCATTGTTGTGCATGGCATGTGTCTGTAACATTTTTGCTGAGGGGGTTACCCGGAGCGATTATGATCAGATGAACAGAAGCATTGTGACTTCTACAGGATCAGCTGCGTTCAATGGTGCAGATCTGAGTCTCAGTGATGGAGCGTATGCTGGGGCATCACCATCAAATCTTATTCGGGACAGTGTTAATTCGCTGCAATTTTCGTATGCGAATTACTTTGGGGATGCATTGTCAAGTTCCGTACTTTCTTATGTAAATAGTGTATCGTCTCGTACTGCATTTTCAGTTACTACAGGTTATATATATATCCCTGATATTATGGATACCCGTAATATGAATGTTGACGGAAGTGGTACTCCACAGAACGATGAACTGATAAAAATCACCAGTTGTTCACAGGTGCATTTAAAAGCGGGATTCGGTCTATTGCTTGTTAATGATCGTCCGTTCCGGATTTCTGCAGGAGCGGCATTGAATGCATCGAGAAACAGGCTTGTTGATTATACCGGATATGGTATCGGCGTTGACCTTGGATCCTCATTCATACTCCCGGCACAGGGTATTTCGACTGTCCTGCTCATAGAAAATGTCTTTGGCAGTTATACCCATTGGAGTTCATCATACAGTGAGAGAGGACGTCAGCACGTTCGACTGGGGATCGGATGGGAAAAAACATTGGATTATATCTATGGTAAGCTGAAATTGGGGTATACATCTCCCGATTTATTAAGTAATGAGGGAATTAACGGATTTGAGATCGATGAGGATAACGGTGTACTGGTAATTGAGAATCCAAAGAAGTATACTCTAAGTAAGAATCCGGAACTGATTGTTCTTGGTGGGAGGCTTGGGCTGGAATATACCATTATGCAGATAGTTGCGTTACGATGCGGTTTTGCACAGGACAGATTCAGTTTTGGTGCAGGGCTGTCATTATTCAGGCAGCGGGCAGGAATTGATTTTGCATACATGAAACATTCTCTTCCGGGCACATACCAGTTCAGTCTCTCCTATAAGTGGTGATGCCTTTTTCTATTGAACGTACAATGACATTTCAAAAAAACGCTTTCGTATTAGCTGCAGATAGTGATGAGGATGTCTGTAAAAAAATTGCTGATTGTCTCTCATCACTGCATGTGAAAACTGCAGTTGCATTCAATCCGCAACAATCGATAGAAATGTTATCAACACTTGATCCTCATGTTGCGATTATCGATTATGAGTTGTTGAAAGCTGACAATTTTTCACTCATAGATACAATTAAAAAGCAAAAGCTCAAAACTCAGGTTGTTGTGACGGCTGATACTGCAGATGTAAAAATCGCTGTAGATGTCATCAAGCGAGGTGCTGTCGATTTTCTGGCTAAACCTTTTGATTTTGAGGAATTTGAGAGTAAAATCACCGGGATACTGAAATCATCAGGGCAGGGTGCTGTCTCTGATGTGCTCTCCGACAATGAGTTTACCGGTTTGTATAATATATTGAAGAAAATATCGATAACCGATAATGTGGATTCTTTGTCAACTGTGGTTTTTGACTCAATGATCGCGATATCCGGAGCGGACTCCGCTGCTTTTCATGTTTATAACAAGGATAAACATCAACTTGTTACAACCAGAGAATATGGAAGTCCGGATAAAAAGAAGATAGAATTGATTTTTTCGCATAATGTTCAGAGCTGGATTGAAGATTTCTCGTCGACAAGTAAGCATGCTGCGTTGCTTTATTGCAATACCGATGGTGAAGCATGTGCGTTTTCCGATACAGATGAAATTACCGTCACACTGCATGAAATCTGTGTGCCGATCAATATCGGTGCTGACAGGATTGGAGTAATTTCGCTTTTCAGAAACAGTGATAAACCCGGTTTTTCCGGTTCTGATTTAACGATGATCGAAGTAGTTGCTTCACAGGCCGGAGCATCTGCCTATCATGCAGGATTATATGTTTCCATCAATAGAAAAATTGAAGAACTGATGCTGATATCAAATTTTTCGGAACAGCTCATGGGAATGGTTGACAAGTATGATATTATCCGTACACTGTATTCTGCAACGGTAAAGTATCTTCCAATCGATGTTATCGGTTTTCTTGTGGTGCAGAAACGTGCGCATGAATTTCTGTACTGGACTAGAAACAGTAAAGATGTTTCCCGGATCGAATCGATTTGTGCAGAGGTTGTGGAAGCTTATAATAAAAGTTATTCCATGTCGGTAAGTGTAAAGAGAGTCCTTTTACGTTCGGTTAATTTACCAGAGATGCCGCTGAAAAAAGAGAGAGAAACCTGTTCAAATCCCGAATTCAAGCATATTCTTCCGGTAGCATGGGAAGACTTCCGGTTTGGAGCATTCTATTTTGAATCTGAGCGTAAGCTTGGAAACAAAGCAGAAAATACGGCGCTGCTTTCAAATCTTGTCAATCAGGCACGTATTGCACTTACCAATTCAAGATTGTATAGTGACATAAAAGAAAATTATATCAGGACAATAAAAGCGCTTGCGATTGCTGTCGATGCCAAAGATACCTACACTCATGGTCATTCCGAAAATGTCATGAATATTGCCGAAGAAATTGCCCGGGAAATGAACCTGGATGAAAAAAGTATAGGTATTATTCGTGATGCAGGGTTGCTTCATGACATAGGTAAAATCGGTATACCCGGTCAAATTCTCAATAAACCCGGACCTCTGACTTATGAAGAGTTCAATGGAATTATGAAAACGCACAGTTCACTTGGTGCTAATATCGTTCGAGAGGTACCGTTTCTCCAGGGACTCTACAAACTTATCCTGCATCATCATGAACATTTTGATGGAAGTGGATACCCCGATGGAATCAAAGGTGAGCAGATTCCACTGGGGGCGCGAATTCTGCATGTGGCAGATGCATTTGAAGCAATGACATCGAACAGGCCATATCGTACCAGCCTGGGAGAAGTTGAAGCTCTTCGGAGGCTGGTTGCTGCAAAATCCACGCAGTTTGATCCGGTTGTAATAGATGCATTTTTGCGCTTCGCTTACAGGAAATACAAAATAAAGCTTTAACCCGGTGTAGACTTTCCGCCGTGATGTATATTCTCAAACTATCCGCTTGCGGGTCTCAGGGTCCAATTCTGCACAAAATCGAAAGAAGGATGTATGGTAAAGCTGTTTGTTGGTGTAGCTGTTTGTTCGCTGCTTTTTCTGGTCGGTTGTGGTGATGCAAAAAAAGAGGCATCATTGTATTCATTAACGGTCAATGGTCACAACATTTCCACTGCCGAATTTGATAAAACAGTTGAATATATCAGACAGAGTATGATTCAGATGTCACCTCAGGCTGCTCTTGATGGTGTTTCACCTGAGATGAGAAAGAGCGCTGCCCGTCAATTGATCGCGAATGATCTGATGGTTGAAGAAGCTAACCGCCGTGGCTTGAAGTACGATTCATCTGCTGTTGAGGATGTATTCAACAGATTTCAGTCACAGTTTGGAACAAAAGAAAAATTTGATGAGGAGATCAAAAAAAACGGTGAAACTGAAGAGGGGATTCGAAAGCAGATGAAGGATGGTGCGCTTATCGATACACTGCTGAAACTGGTGTTTGCCGCACACAGCGATCCCGATAGTAATGCAATACGGACCTATTATGATGAAAACAAATCGAAGTTTACCAGAGGTGCAAAAGTCCGAGTAAGCCAGATCTTTTTCCCGTTTGACAGCACCGCATCAACCGATGCCGGCAAGCAGAAGATTCTTGCGAAAGCAAATGTTGTCCTCTCGGATCTTAAGGGTGGTAAAGATTTCGCAAAGCTGGCTAACAAGAATTCAAGTGGTGCAGCTGCCACTGATGGCGGTGATATTGGATGGTTTGGACCTGCTGACCTGCGTCCGGAACTCTGGGGACCCATTTCTAACATAGCAGTCAACCAGTTCACCGATATTGTCACATCAGAAAAAGGGTATCATATTTTCAAGAAAACAGCATCGGACACAAGTACGACTGTACCATTTGCAGAGGTCAAAGATCAGATTGCAATGATGTTGAATATGAAATCAAAAAATGATGCTGTCAATGCACTTGTTGATAGCCTGATGCTTAAAGCGAAAATTACCTACCACGATACATCATTAGTGCCTGATCCGACAAAAGACTCACCTCTTATGTAAATACTATCTGTGCTGAAAACGTTTCTTACCGTTTCCGTTCAAAAAAGGATTGGACCTCATTGAATACTTCTCTTCTGATTGCGAAGGGGTTTTTAATGAGGTCTTTCATTTCAAGCAGAGAAACATAGCGTGGGTTAATAAATTGCCGAAGCTGTGTGATTGGGATATTTGACGGATTTTTAAGCAGGGCAAGAGGGACTCCCACATTTGCCTGACCCGTATAGAGTTCTCGTGTTACTGCTATTTTGAGCAGAATAAAGTGTGAGTGGCTGGTGAGTGCAATCCGTTCGACCAGACCAGGCGCATTGTATACTTTCGGGTTATCGAGAAGACGTGCGAGCAGGGTATCATTTTTCATACAGCGATTCACCATCTCACGTACCGAAATCTCATCCGCGATCTTCAGTTCCCGTGTGCAGTTATCATCACCGGTAAACTGTGTGAATGAATTCTTTGTAAAATCTCCCCGGATGCGGTTACCATTTACTTCTGCGCCAGTTCCGTTGAGAATGTTTTTAAGTTCTGCAGTATATTCTGCTGATTCGATACAAAAACCATCTCTCGTAGAACTATCCATCGCATGTGCGATCCATGATAATGGGTCAGGATCATTTTTCAAGATAAAGCGGCTGATCGATGCGACTGCTGCCAGAAAACGGGTTGGAATCAGTTTTGTGCGTTGGTTTACTAATACAGTATGAAGAAAAGCGAGCTTTGGCTGTTTCGAAATCTGGTAGAGCCACTTTTCGAATGCATCGGTTTTCATCGCTTGCTCCATGCTGAGTACCGGTGCACCCGGTGTAGTACCTTTTTCAATGAGTACCGACAGATCGTTGATTGATTTAGCATATTCATCACACAAAGAGATGAGTGGCAGTAGTCGCATCATTTTTTTCATATTATACGTATCAACATTTTCAGATAGCCAGTCGGAACGGGACCGAAGTGCCTCTGCTTCACATTCATACAGGGCGGCGAGTTGTTTACGCCGAAGCTTTCCCACTTCTTCGCCATTGATAAACTGCTCAACCCATCCGCTGGTAATTTTTTGTGCGATATTCAACGTCTGCAAATCTTTAACCGGTGTACTGTCGCGCAATTTTTTAATCAGACACTGCTCTGTTGTTGAAAGTAATGAAAGCGAGAGAGATTCCTTACCGAAAAGACGATGTAATCGTGGAAACCGCAGCAGGGAGCACATCAGATCGAAATCAGATACACCTGTGTCAAGAAGTGAAAACAGTACATATTCAACCATCTTCACTGAAGAAAAATTGACATCGAGCAACGCTGAGAGCAAACTGCCTGGTGAACAATGTTCCTCGGTGGCTCGGAAAAATGAAGCTGTTTTTTTTGCACCGGCAGAAAAGTCTTCTGTTGTTGAAAGCTGTTTCAGCAGTGTAGTGGCAGCTTCATTGATCTGCATTTTTTTCCTCGGTGTTGTTTCAGGTTTTAATTGATGCTGTTCTTCAGGCTGATGTATAAACAAACCAGGAATTAGTTATAGCAACGTATTGAGAATTAAGATGTTGTGATGAAGAAGGGCTGTCAGATTTATTGTACAATTAAAGCAGGTAGAATGCAAATCTTTCAGTCGGATTCATAATGGAAAAAGACAAATATCGGTTCTTTTCATCTGTTCCAGTATGTATTTTTACCAGATTGATTCCTTGATTATAACGATTAACCTGAGTACGTCCCGATATGAATCAAAAGCCTTGTGCTTACCAGTTTTTCGATTACATCAAAGCACTCTCTCCCGACTGGGTTCAGAAATATTTTCTTTCTGATTCAGATCATTCCAGAAGGATTGTTTCTTCAAATGTGATTGAAAACGCGGTTAAAAAGTTCGTGTTGTCCGAAAATCTGAACTCACGTTTCGATGAACTTCCGGAGAGTGAGCAGCTACGTTGTTCATTGATTTATTTAAGTGGCAATCTTGGGTTGCGCTGTGATCGGGATGATCCTCTCGATGATCCACTGGTTAAATCGTTCCTGGTGTATGCCGCTTATGATGCAGAGGGGGTTACACGCCTTTTTGGTTTTAATGAATTTGAGTATAACATCTCAGAAAAGCTGGTGGTAACGATAGTAAAAAACGGTATGGTGGACTTTTCCGGGAAAGTGACCCCGCATTGGCTGTATCGTCCGCTCAATGAGGTCATTGTATTTTGTGTGATGGCTGTGCAATCCGAATTAAAAACAGGAAAAACAGGTAAATTCGCAAGAACCACCACTATGAAATTAAAAAAACTTGTTGATACAGCAGATACAAAATCTGACAGTACCGAGTTTCTGGCACGATTGATCATTTCATATTGTACCTCAAAAGAGATACTTGGCGAAAATGAACAGGAGATTCAATTTTATCCGGCTGGAATGCAGCAATGGCTGAAAGTTGGTCGGGATGTGCGTCTGAAAGAGTGCAGAGAGTATGCAATCAGCAGTTTTGGAGACTGGCGAATTGAGTTGCTTGAAAAAGTTGCTCGTAAAGCAGCACCCGGTTGGATTAATATCAACATTTTTTCGGAAAATGATCGCGAAGATGCATTAAATGCTGTTCGTGCTTTAAAATTTGCCGGAATATTGGAGTATGCAGCCCATGATGACACGGTGGTTTTTCAGCAGGCTGAATCGTTCAGTATGCGCAGTGATCAGGCCGGTGCCGCGATTGTTCAGGCAGATTTTTCTGCAGTGATACCACAGGAATCTGATGCCGATGAGATCTACTATTTTGCTCAGGCTGGTGAATTACTGTCGCTTGATAAAGTTTTTAAAGGTAAACTCAGCAGGGATATTCTCGCTAACTCGCTGAGCAGGGGTGTTGACAGTAATCAAATAGTGGATTGGCTGGAGGAACACCAGGCACCACCAAATGTTTTGGAAACAGTCAAGGAATGGATCAGAGAGTTCTTCCGGTTGTTTATCACTGAAAGAATGATGCTGGTATCAGGTGAAGAAAAGGTCAGCCGTCAGATCGAATCGTATGAACCTCTTAAAGCCTGCCTGGAAATGATACCGGCACATACGGTTTATCAAATTAAACGAGGGTACGAAGATAAGGTTAAGGAGATTCTCACTGGTCTTGGATTTGACTATCGCAAGCCCGGAGATGAATTGATAGCTGATACTGTGGAGCGGTTTCGTGCAGATGAAACCTATATGGTTGGAAACAGTTGGAAACCGGTTACAGAAGCCCGTTCTGAAGAGAAAAAGAAAATGAGTGCAATGCGCGGCACCAAATATGGTGAAGAGCTTAAAGCTCTTGATATGAGCGAAACTATTCATGTGATCGATTACGCTGTGCTTACCGGAAGAAATCTGATAGTTGACTACGAAGGCAGCCCGTATCTTAAACCAGGTGTATATACTGTACTGCCATTATCATGTCGAAAAGGGATGGATCCCATCCTCGAGGCCGAGCTGCTCAGGACCAAATCCAGAAAACAGTTTTATGTTAAGAAAATCCGTAAAATTGGAGTCGCATCTGAATGAGTGCTGCATTTGTTCACCTTCACAATCATACAGAGTACAGCTTTCTTGATGGCGCTATAAAAATCAAGAACATGGTAAAAAAAGCAGTGGAATTCGAAATGCCGGCACTGGCCATTACCGATCATGGCGGTTTGTTTGGAGCCGTGGAGTTCTACGAAGCGTGCATGGGAGCAGGTATCAAACCGATCCTTGGCTTTGAAGCATATGTTGCACCCAACTCCCGTCTTGATAGATCATCAAGTAAAGATGAACGTTCCTACCACCATCTGATTCTCCTTGCAGAAAATAATGATGGGTGGAAAAACCTGATGCGACTCAGTTCGATTGGCTATCAGGAAGGATTCTATTATCGCCCCCGTATCGATATGGAAGTATTGCGAAAGTATAATAAAGGGATTATCGCGACTTCTGCTTGTGTGGCGGGTGCGATTCCACAGGCACTGCTGGAAGGGAATCGGGAGAAAGCAAAGAAAATTACCGAAGAGTACATTTCGATATTTGGTGAAAAAAACTTCTTTTTTGAATTACAGAATCATGGTATCGATGATGAAATCGTTGCGTATGATGAGATGATTCAGCTGGGAAGAGAGATGGGGATTCCATTTATCGTAGCTAACGATGCCCATTATCTCAAACGTGAAGATTCTGTTTCTCATGAAGTACTGCTGTGTATACAAACGCAGACAACGATGGACGATCCTAACCGTTACCGGTTTTCATCTGATCAGGTATATTTCAAATCTCCGCTGGAAATGGCTGCTCTTTTTCCCGATATTCCTGAAGCGATGACCAATACTTTGACAATTGCTGAAAGGTGTAATGTTTCTGTAAAGATTAAGCCTCAGCTGCCACGCCCCGAAGTTCCTGAAGGTTTCACCACACCGGAGGAATATCTTTCTGGACTTGCCAAATTAGGGATGAAAGATAAGTATGCTCAAATCACTCCGGGGCTTGAAGAGCGGCTTGAGTATGAATTGCAGGTTATTAACTCGATGGGGTTTGCCGGATACTTCCTGATTGTGCGTGATTTTGTTATTGCCGCACAGAAAATGGGGGTGATGGTCGGATGTCGAGGCTCTGCGGCTGGAAGTCTTGTTGCACATGTGGTTGGTATCACCAGTGTTGACCCGATCAAGTTTGATCTCATCTTTGAGAGATTTCTCAACCCTGAACGTATCTCGATGCCCGACGCCGATATTGACTTTGCAGATCGTGACCGGTATAAGGTTATTGACTATGTTATCAATAAGTACGGGCGGGAAGCGGTATGCCAGATTATCAATTATGGCCGTATGAAAGCCAAGATGGTAGTCAAGGATGTTGCACGTGCCATGGCGATTCCTGTTGCTGAAGCAAACAAGCTTTCGGGAATGGTAAATGAGAAGGATCTGGAGAGGTCAATTGCCGCAAATGCGGAACTGCAGCGCACAATCGAGAATAATGAGCAATATAAGGAACTTTTCCAGCACGCATCTGTGCTCGAGGGGTTTGCACGACAGGCCGGTATGCATGCCGGAGGTGTGATCATTGCACCGGCTGATGTTGTCAACTGGGCACCGCTGTTCAAGCAGCCGGGGTCCGATATTCTCATGACGCAATTTGACATGAATTATGTCGAGAAAGTCGGCCTGATCAAAATGGACTTTCTTGGATTGCGAACGCTCACGGTTCTTCAGGAAACAGTCCGTCTGATCCAGAAATATCATAACACGTATATTGATATATGGAAAATTGCCGATGGGGACCCAAAAACCTATGAACTGTTTGGGAAGGGCGAGACCACCGGTGTGTTCCAGTTCGAATCGCAGGGTATGCAGGATTATTTACGCAAGTTAAAGCCGACCTGTGTTGAAGATCTTATCGCTATGACAGCACTCTACCGCCCGGGTCCCATGGACAATATTGATACCTATATCCATCGTAAACATGGAAAAGAAGCTGTTGTGTATCTCCATCCGATGCTCAGTGAGATCCTCGATGTAACCTACGGGGTTATTATCTATCAGGAACAAGTGATGCGTATTGCACAGCGTATGGGAGGTTTCACTCTTGGGCAGGCGGATGTTCTTCGTAAAGCGATGGGAAAGAAAAAAGCTGATGTCATGGAGGAGATGGGGAAGAAGTTTGTCGATGGTGCAAAGGCTAAGGGTATTGATGGTAAGATTGCCAAAGATGTATTCGACCTGATGGCAAAATTTGCCGAATACGGGTTCAATAAAGCGCATGCGACGGTGTATGCACACGTTTCATATCAGGCAGGTTTTTTAAAAGCACACTACCCGCTGGAGTATATGACCGCCAACTTGACATCATGGATTGGAAATCAGGAAGGCTTTCTGGTGATGAAAAACGAAGCGGAACGGATGGGGATAAAAATACTTCCACCCGATGTAAACCGCAGTGAAGATGATTGCAGCATCGATAATGGTAATATAAGACTGGGGATGGGGGCTATAAAAAATGTAAGTAAGGGTGCAGAAGAAGTGATCAAAGCCCGTAACGACAAGGGTACGTTTACATCGATATTCAGCATGTGTAAGTCTGTCGATTTACGTATTGTCAATAAGAAATGTCTCGAATCTCTCATATCTGCAGGTGCTCTGGATTGTCTTCATGGAACACGGGCACAGCTGTTTGAAGCAATCGATAAGGCAATCGAATATGGCAGTTCATTTCAGAAAGACCGGCTCAGTGGACAGGTGAACCTGTTTGAGGACCTCTTCAACGGCTCATCATCAGGTGAATCAAAAACGGTCATTCCCGAACCGCCACTACCCAATGTTGAACCCTGGCCATACAACAATCTTCTTCAGCGCGAAAAGGATGTTCTCAATTTTTATGTCAGTGGACACCCACTGGACCGGTTTGTTGATGAAATCAAGGGATTTGCAACAATAACGATGACACATGAAAATCTTACAAATGTTAAAGATGGTGCTTCGGTGACAGTCGGGGGTATGATTACAACGGTTAAAACTCATACACAGCGTGATGGGCGGCTGATGGCTTTTCTGGAGCTGGAAGATTTCGACGGAATGATTGAACTTCTGGTTTTTGGCGACGCGTATGAGAAATTTCGACATCTGCTTGCTGCTGATTCGATGGTGCTTGTTCATGGGCAGATCAGCAAGCGTGAGGGTGAGGATAAACCAAAACTGAAAATAGACAACTGCATTTCACTTTCTGAAGCACGTGAAAAACTGGTCAGAAGTATACATGTCAGATTGAAAACACTGGGGCTCGAAAAAGATTTCATTGATGAGATACGCAATGAATGTCAGAAGAATAAAGGCGATTGTACGCTGATTCTCCATCTTGTCACTGGCGAAAGTAACACATACAAAATCAAATCAAAAAACTGCAGAACGACAGCAAATCCTGAAATGATAAAATCGCTACGGGAAAAGGTTGGAAAGGAAAACGTATGGATCGGCAAGACAGCAGCCTGAAAAAAGGGTCGACGTTCAGAGGATTGATCGTTATTGTCTGGACCGTATTCAGCACTATTGTATATGGTTTTATCTGTATATGTGTCAGTTTGTTTTCACGAAAACTGGCAAGAATGATTGCCCGTATCTGGAACGTACACCTTATGGGCATCGCAGGCATAAAAGTAATTGTAACAGGTAAGGAAAAACTTGACAGAAATAAGCGATACGTTTTCATATCAAATCACCAGAGCGGACTTGACATCCCGATTCTGTATATCGGGCTTTCCGAAAAGATCAGCTTTATTGCGAAAAAGGAACTGTTTCTGATTCCCATGTTCGGGTGGGGTCTGTATTTTGTCGGTCATATCTGGATAGACCGTAGTAATGCAAGGAAAGCACATCGTTCCATTCAGAATGCGGTCAAAAGATTGAAAAAGGATAATGTTTCGCTGATACTGTTTCCAGAAGGAACGCGGAGTAAGGATGGAAAAGTAGCACCATTTAAGCAGGGCTCGTTTGCGCTTGCACAAAAAGCCGGTGTGAGCGTTGTTCCTGTAGCGATTACAGGTGCTCTTGGACTGCTTCCTAAACATAGTATGTTTGTAAATCCCGGAGTTGTTCACCTCAAAATCGGGGATCCGGTTGAAGTGCTTCCCGATATGTCAAAAGCAGATATAGCCGAGAAGTTTCACCAGATTATAAAGGATGCGGTTGAGGGGTAGGTTAACTATACCAGCTCAAACGAAACCAGCTTCTCATAATGTGTTGTAACTTTTCCCTGATGACTCCGATACAGATGAAATTGTGTAATTTCAAATGGTTCTGATGAAAAGAGAGAATTGGTGACGACAAATTCCGCAACCTTTTCACGATGAGGATCGTTCAATCGGGCTACAGTAACATGTGGATGAAATTTGCGGGTTTCGCCAGTCGATACATTCCCGATACATACACGTTCAATTTTTGACTGCAATGTTAAAAATTCGAGTGGATGTTCTATGCCAAACCATAGAATCCTGGGCTCTTTTCGAGGTGGAAAAAAACCAGCACTTCGTATTTGAAGTTTCATTGGCGCACTTTTGATTTTACTCAGCCCTGCAGCCAGTTTATCTAGTATCGGTTCGGCAACCTCTCCGATAAAATGGAGTGTGCAGTGAAGTTTAGTTTCATCAACCCATCTGGCACCTGGTATAGCCCGATAAGTGTCGGCTATCGCATCTTTCACATCTTCTGGTAAATCTACTGCAACAAATAGTCGCATCATACTAATGAAATCCTCGATTATTGTGGTTATGTCTAACTATAAAGTATACTCTATAAAATATATTTTTATGAAACTTCGGGTGAAATGAGAAAAAATTGAGTAGAAACAGGCATTCGGATTGCATCTTGTTGGTGATGTACAGCATTTTTTAAACCATTCACAGGTTTAATGGACATAGGTTCACAGGTCAGGGTTACTATTCTATACTGATTTGATTGATAGCTGTCTGATAGATAAAATCCTGCGTATCGAAGATAATTTTCTACTCTTTCAAACCTTTGAACCCTTGAACCCGGAACTTCGCGTTCCGCATTAAGAAAGGTTTTCAAACGATGATCTCTGTGTTCAGTTCATCACAGGTTCGTAACATTGATCAGGCTGCTATTGATGGAAATGTGACGATCGGGTATTCTTACATGCTGAAAGCCGGGAACGGAATCAAAAATGTGGTGAAAGAGAAATTCCCGGATCCCCAATGTGGTGAGATTGCGGTAATCTGTGGAAAAGGTAATAACGGTGGTGATGGTTATGTCGCTGCTCGTTTACTGATGGAAGACGGATACCGGATTATGTGCTTTTCCTTATATGATATAGATGTACTGGGGGGAGAAGCAAAAATTGCGCTTGAAGAGTTCATTGCGTCAAAGGGCAATGTACTTGTTGTAAATGATCCGGGTGATCTGGCTGTTCTTAAAAATTATATAGTGATTATCGATGCGTTGCTGGGCATTGGAATTCATGGAGATCCAAAGTCACATTGTGCAGCAATGATTGATGAGATTAACAAATCGGGTGTACCTGTACTCTCGGTAGACATTCCATCGGGACTTGATGCAGACAGCGGAATTCCGGGAAAACCCTGCATATCTGCAGCATTCACCATAACAATGGGGTATCCAAAGACCGGTATGTACTTTTACCCCGGACGTAAATTTTGTGGTAAACTGCTCATACAGGAACTCAATTATCCCGAGGATTGTATAACCTGGAAAGAAAAACTGCTTGTCCCTGAAATCAATGATCTTCGTAAAATACTTCCGCCAAGGATCCCGGATGGATCCAAATATGATCACGGAAGTGCTTTATTATTGTGCGGATCCCGTAATTACCCGGGCTCTGCTGCTCTTTCCTGCCGTGCCGCAATGCGATCAGGGTGTGGTATGGTACAGCTTTGCATTCCGGAATCGATACACACGATAACAGCATCAAAATTGACTGAACCGGTTATCCACCCTGTTTATGAAACCAACGATGGTTCAGTCGCATACAGCGCTATTGATCAGATCGTGCAGCTTATCAGCAGGGCGCAGGCATTCTGTATCGGACCAGGGTTGACTCATGAATCACAGGTGGTGCAACTTGTCAGGGAGCTTGTTAAAAACTGCCCTGTACCGCTGCTTCTTGATGCTGACGGACTCAATGCCTTTAAGGGTAATACCGTAATACTCAAGGAACGCACCTGTAAACTTGTTCTGACACCCCATAAAAGTGAATGGACGCGCTTGTTTGGACCACTTTCCGAAAATCCGACAGAGATAATTGAATCTGTTCGGAAAGTCGCTATTGATTATCAATGTACGGTTCTTCTTAAAGGTAATCCGACACTGGTAGCTGATGTTTCCGGTACGGTATACATCTTGCCTTTTGGCAACAGCGGACTTGCAAAAGCGGGGAGCGGCGATGTATTGAGCGGTTGTATTGTATCGCTCATGGCAATGGGTGCTGGAACAACCGATGCAGCACTTCTGGGGGGATACCTCCTTGGAGAAGCTGCTGTTGAAAAAACTGCTGTAATGAGTGAATATGCAGTGACTGCTTCAGATATTATCGATGAATTACCGGCAAGATTACATGCTTTGACCAGTGCTAAATAAATTTCTCCGAAAGACCTATACCGGTGAGCGTCATACATTTATTGAACATGATTGTTTCGTTTATAAGTGGTGAAAGATATGGCCAGTCGCCTCCACAAGCGTGGATAAGCACTTGTGGCGCAATCCTGCGATAACTGACGACTATTTTCTCGATACCGCCTGCAATTGAATTTAAAATACCCGATCTTATACAGGTATCTGTTGATTTACCAGGTAATGAGATGGGTCCGTCAGGAGATACCAGTGGCAATGCCGGAGCTGTATCCGGCAGACTTTTCAGTTGCGATCTGATGCCAGGAAAAATAGTTCCTCCGGTAAATGCACTGTTTACAATGAGATCTACGGTGACGGCAGTACCGGCGCTGATGATAATGTGGTTGTGTCCGGGGTATACAGTTGTTGCATACACTGCCTGTGCAAGCCGGTCTGCGCCGGGAACATTTTCATAATCGAGTGAAAAGGGTAGTGTCGGTCGATATTGAAAGCGTTTGCATGAAAACCCCAATTCAGCTGATAGTTTTGACAAACAATTAAATGTGTCCGGTGTACTGCCTGCAATGACAACCGGAATGTTGTTTTTTATACCAGATGCATCAGAAATTTTCTGCACGTACTCAGCAAGTGATTTGTATAGATTCTTAGATGAAAAATGATCGTCGAATGTACAAATACCTGTAGAAAGTTGTACCAGACCACACTTTATACGGGTATTCCCAAGGTCAACAGCTATAACATGATCATCACAGGTAGACATACCATTAACCATTATCTACACATCGGATTGTGCCGGTTTCGGTTGTTACAGATCCTGATTCAGTTTCGATTACCGCATGTCCATCGATGGTGACTGATTTGAAAATGCCCTCTGTTGTGTTTATTGTAACCCGTTCGTTCTGATGACTCAGCAGTGAACAATATTCTGAATGGTATTCATCGGGGGATTTCTCGATGTACATTTTATATGATTCCACAATTTTTCTGAGAAGGGTACTTAAAGGGATTTTTTTGCCTTTTTCAATAAACACTGATGTTGTAACGGAATGGAGGTGGGCAGGAATTTTATCGAGAGGTACATTTACATTCAATTCAAAACCGGTTATCAGTATTGAAGAGGATGTGAGATGAGTCTCAATTTGCATACTGCCGATTTCTTTGCGATTCCATAATATGGTGTCAGGCCATCTTATAAAAAGAGATGCATCCAGGAAAAAATGCTTTATTGATGATATAATCGCAAGTGAGATTGCTCTGGTGAAGGTGAAATGAGTTGATGGAGCAAGTTGCTTTTGCAGGATTGAGACCCATAAGTAACCATCTGTTTCCGTAACCGGATTTTTTCCGGAATGCGCTTTACTATCTACCCGGTTATCGGTCTGAAAAATAAAAACCCCTTTTTGAGGGATTTCAGTAAAATGAACGGCTTTTTCATTTGTTGAACGGAGTTGTGTATAAGAATAGAACCGTTCAACATAAGGAAATCCGCTGAATACATGGGGCAGCATCGTACTTGTGTCGCTTTCTGTGGTTTATGTAATGATAAGATGAATGTCCAGAGCCGGAGCACTGTGGGTAATGGAACCCGATGATATGAAATCAACTCCCGTTTCTGCGACTGCAGCGATTGTTTGTAAGGTAACATTACCACTTGCTTCAATTTCAATCGGGAGTGTACTTTTTCTGATTATATTGACACACTCCCGCATCTGGTCGTAATTCATATTGTCAAGCATGATCCGGTCTGGATTATAGGAAACTGCTGTTTTGAACTCTTCAACACTTTGCACCTCAACTTCAATTTTGATGCCGGAATTGTTTGATTTGCGATAATCAATTGCACGTTGAAGAGCCTGGGCAACGCCACCGATTCGTTTGACATGTGTATCTTTGATAAGAATCATATCAAAAAGGCCGATACGATGATTGTGACCACCGCCGTGAACAACTGCGAGCTTTTCCAGGTAGCGCAATCCTGGAGTTGTTTTACGTGTATCGAGCAGCCGTGCTGATGTGTGAGCAATTGCAGCGGCATACTTCGATGTTACGGTAGCGATACCGCTTAGACGCTGCAAAAAATTGAGAATTGTACGTTCAGCGGCAAGTATATCTTTGACCGGACCGTTGAGACGCGCAATAACAGTACCAGGCTCAAGTACAGAACCGTCCCGGCAGAGAAGCTCGATAGTTGCAGGTGAATTAAGAAATGATACTATCGGTTCAATCAGGTAGGTTCCGGATAGTATCCCGTTGCCTTTACTGCGGATTATCGCAGAGGCAGTATCAGAATCAGAAAAGATGGATGAAGAAGTTACATCACCCAGATCACCAAGATCTTCAGTCAATGCATCTTTAACGATTCTATCAATGTGTTCTTTCATAATTTCCAGTGTCATCATAAAAATCCCCAACGTACTCCTGCCGACAGTTCAAATAGTATATCGTTACTTGTTATCTTATTATCAAGTTTAATCCCCTTGTTAGGATTCTGGTCAAAATAAAAAAAGGAACCACCGAGTTCAAAGGCCAGATTAAAAAATAATGGCTTACTGATAGCATAAATGCCAGATTCAAAATTCCAGGATTTAAAAAAGGTTCCCCCGCCAGGTACTACAGTCCCATGATTCTGAGCAATATAAAATTCTCCATACCGCAGCATCTTAACGAGATCCTGATTAACCCTTCCGGAAAGTTTCAATGTAAAATCTCCCGGGGCATCACGACCTTCGCCTGTATCGGTAGGAGTAAGTACTGCCTTAGTGCTGGAAATATCCTGTTGCCATTCAAATTGAACATCAACCCCTTTAATTGGGTTGGTTTTAAATACAACATCAAACCCGGTTGCGAGTCTGTGTCCGGATAATGAATTTGTAAGAGTTATAACGGTATCCGGGAGAAATCCTGTTTCACCATTTTTGATCCTGTAGCGAATCGACTGGTAGTGCTCATCAAACATCCTGCTCAATAGTCTGCCCTTCTGGAACAGCATTCCGCCACCAATTGAATACTTTCCAATGTCAAACATGAAATATGGAACACGGAAGACATACCCATCATTACCGTTAAAAAATTTCTGTGCGTACTCAATTCGAAGATTGAAAAGAAAATCTTCATAGGAGAAAATTTCAACATTGAAATCTACTGTGAGCAGATGTACATTTGCCGGATTGCTTTTCTTTGAGGGATACGAGTTTTTTTTGACAGATTGATTGCTGAACCGGAATCCATTGGATACGCTGCTGCTGCTATACTGGTCAAAATCGAAAACGTAGCCCAGACCGAGATGGTACACTGAAGGGTTCAGTCCCAGATAGATACCACCAACGAGTGGTTTTGTAACATCATTAAGGAATAATTTAATACCCGAACCATTTCCGAAGCGCAGTTGCGCTGATGCTCCAAGCGGGTGGTAAAGTGCATTAATATTTGTGTTAGTATAGTTATTGACAATAAGACCGTAACCAAGCGTCATATTTTCAATTATACCTAATTTAATATACCCTGAATCGGCAGGGTTGCCGAGTGTCAGGTGGTCAATTTTATCAAGTATACCCTGGAGCGTGTTGAATCCTGCCTGTACAGAGGAACTGTCATTTTGACCAATAGAGAAACGTATACCGGCATCAAATATTCCAAGGTTTCTGTTTGCTGTCAGAATGTACTGCTGTCGGACTCCACCGCTGGTGAATGCAAAGCGTGGATTAAGTGAAAGGTACGCTTTATTGGAAAAAAGGTTTAGTGGTGGATTGATTGATTGATAAAAGAGACCGCTGCGATTACGATCATCGATAATACTGCCATAAATTTTATTGAGACTGAACAGCTGCTTATGCATGCCTTCATCAGCATATTCAGCACCTTTGGTTGTAAAACTTCTCGAAAACGCCTGGCTGCCCTGTTCATCTGTCGGTTTGATTCCATATGCATCAAGTTCCATCTCGATGTAGTCACTACCAAAAAACTGCTTTAAAACGGCAACGTGTCGGTGAGTAATATAAAGGGGGGCAGTGGGTTCCTTGTTTGGCAGGATCATGGTTGTCAATCCAGCTCTCAGGTTTTTACCATTTTGCTGAGAGATATTTCGTACAAAGGCAGATCCTCCCAGTAACTGGAATCCGGTTTCACCCGATTTACCGTCGGCAACAACTGATATTGATCCGGTATCGAGTTCACCAACAGCATTAGCTGTGTAAATACTTATATGACAATTATCAATAGCTTTTGCAAACAATCCTCCGGAAAATACCGTTAGATTAACATTTGACAAGCCTTTCTGTTCACCTTCAACAATGTTGAGAAGTGCTTTGGTGTTTGATCCAAGAATAATAAGATTTTTCTCTCCAAACCGCATCAACATTTTTGTCTGGAAAAATGTTTCAACCAGGTCATTATCATGAATTTTTTCTCCAACCAGAATCTTTTCCCAGGTTCGTTTCTGCGAACGCTGCACTTTAGCTGATCCTTCAATAGAAAGGACCTCAAAAAGGAGATTCTGTGCATCGGTTATAACAGGAAATGCAATCATTACAAGAACAAGTATTACTAATTTTTTATATTTCATAACTGATACCACAAATTTTTCAGAACCTGTCAGTAAGAAATGCATATTCTCAACCCACCGGTCACCGGTGACTCATCGTCCGAGAAACGGTGAGTTCATGCATAATATAGTTTGTTTCGTTATTCCGGTTATAGTACATCGGTTTAAAATTAAATAAATAATTGTCAATATAATGGAGATCAGCAAAAACAGAATCGGAAACATCAGGTAAAGATTCGATCCCGAACGCGCCCGAAGAATACCCCAGAATGTTGAAAAACCTTGAAATGTTTCATACGAACCAAAATCGATTTCATCATTATGACTGATTGAGTTCCAGACGGTAGTATAGGGAGGGCGGCTGCAATCCCGATTGAAATCCGAGCATGTATATATTTCAGAGTAATTTACTAATTTGTGCCTGAACAGCTTTAATGCTATTAATGGATGAGATGTGGATAGTGAGGTATAATCCCTGTGAAAAAAATAGATCTGCTGATACCAGATAAGTGCTCCCAGTACATTTATAACACATGCGGCAATTATTATTATTGAAAATAGTGATTTAATTACATAGCGGTACAACCAGAACTTTACGTGATATATAGTTGTTATAAAAAAAGGTATATATATATGCATCAGGATAACCACAGGAATAATAAGGCGTGGTCCCCATGACCACCCCCCATGCCAATCATGCCAGCATGAATAAAAGAGCAGATTGGAGAGAAACAGGATAAGTATCGGCAGGTGAATCCGTTTTTTATCTTGAAATACTTTTGCAAAACCAGCAAATGACACAATGAGAAGTGGCGCGAAGATAATCATTGATTTTGAAGGCGAAATAACAGATAAAAGCAATCCGGTAAAGACTGGTGTAGTAAAAGCCTCCTGCTCCTGACCATACCCAAAATTCATCCACGATCCAAACCGGTACATATTCATCATAAGTAATAACAGTAATGTCAGTAGTGGCAGAGCAATGGATACAACTGCAGCCATTTTTGTTGACCGCCGTGTAATGATGAAAAAAAGGCTACACCCCGAAATCACTATAGCACTTACAATATTACCTATCTTTAACAAAATAAGTAACGATGAGATTGCTCCTGTTGCCAGACCATCTTTCGTGGTCAAAAAGGTGCAGTCATACCACACTCTCACAAAAAGAAGAAGAAGCAGGGTTGCAGGAAGTTCTGAATGGTTAATTTTTGAGTAGGGAAGCAGTGGGGAACCAAGTGCTATTAGCAGTGAAGAAACCAGTATTACACCTGTTGAAAAACCTGATTTGCGCATAATTAAGATGAGCAGCAGGATACATAGCGGTGCCAGAATCGTGTTGGTAAGCGAACTCAGAATCTGATGAAACAGATCCTCACTCATTGAGGTGTACCGGGAAAAGAGATGTGCGATCACTGCGGATGGAACAAACATGAGTGCATATCCAAGGCCATACTTACTGTAATAGAGGCCATTTCTTCCCCGTGAACTATAGGGAAGTTGTTCCGAATGTTGAATGTTCAGGTGGCCTCTGGTAATCGCCTGTGCTGTTGCAAGGCTATATCTTGTATCTGATGGCATATGGCCAGAGGGAGCAAAAATAGCGAAAAAAAAGAGTGCTGCGGAATAGATAATTAATGTATTTCGAATGCTCATTTGCCTTTAATTATAGAATAATAGACATTAATGAGCAATGCTCCTGAAAAACTTGTAATACCGTTCAGACCACTCTGTCGTATGATGCGTAATAAAAAACGAATGTCAGAGATTATATTGATGAACAGTGATTTTTATTTGGCAGAATCTTCAACAGGTTTACTTTTCTTACACATCTCAAGCGCATCATTGCATTGTGAATGATACGCTTTTAAAATATTTTCAAACTCCTTTTTTTCTTCAGGAGTCATTGTATTGTATTTCCGTTCATATTCCTGTGCTTCTTTACAGATGTCTTTCATGTAGGTACATTGATAGGTATCCGGCAGTTTTGATGTATCGACGGTACGGGTACCTGCACAGGAAATAAACAATACGACTGTCGCAATAATTAAAACAATTTTAACCATTTTTAATGATTACTCCCTGAAAATGGACAGCGTTTTACTCTGAGGTAAATTTTTGAGCCTGTCAATAGCTTTCGTTTTGATCTGTCTTACACGCTCCCGTGTAATATTAAAACGGGCACCGATCTCATCAAGTGTAAATGGAATATCACATCCGATTCCAAAATAGAGCTTGAGAATATCTTTTTCGCGATCGCAAAGATTATCAAGGACCCTTTCAACTTCACTCCGAAGAGAAAGTACCAGAAGACTCTCATCGGGATGCGACGGGTTGGTGCATTGCATCGTATCCAGAAGTGTTGAGCCATCAGCATCTTTAAGTGGCGCATCCAGAGAAACATGATTGTTGGCAATTCTTATAGTTTCTCTCACAGATGATTCAGAGATTTGCAGTTCTGATGCTATTTCAGCAATATCGGGCTGCCGGTTATATCGCTGTTCCAGTTCAATCTGTTTTTTGCTGATTTTATGGATTGCACCAGCCCGGTTTAGAGGTACGCGCATAATCCGGGATTGTTCTGCCAATGCCTGAAGAATTGCTTGGCGTACCCACCATACCGCGTATGAAATAAATCTGAAATTTTTCTTTTCATCAAACCGTTTTGCTGCTCGAACAAGCCCAACATTTCCTTCATTAATAAGGTCTGAGAGTGAAAGCCCCTGGTTTGCATAGTTTCTGGCAACACTCACTACAAAGCGCAGGTTGGCTTTAACTAGTTCTTCCAGTGCATCAGCATCACCCTGCCGGATCCTTGATGCTAACTGGTATTCCTTTTCAGATGCAAGAGGCTGCAACTTACCGATCTCTTTTAAATAGAGCGCAAGACACCCCTCTTCAGCTATAGGTAGTAATGGTTTATTCATAAGCTAATTTTCCTCACAACCTCAGATATAAACCAGAGATGTCACCTTTGTCAGAAACGAGAGAACGCCTAACCATCTTAAAATGGTGAATAAAGGGAAATCCATGGTAGTCTTCATTTCGAATTATCTAAAATAGGTCGTAACATTCCCAATTACTACACATTTTTTTTAGTCAGTTCGAAAATGTTGAAAACCCTGAACCCTTGAACCTATGAACCCATCTCCATTCCCGCTTTCGCCTCACCCCCTTAGTCCCCCTCTCCATTGGTGAATGGAGAGGGGGACCAAGGAAGAGAAGAAAACGACATTCTTGCCCCTTTCTCCACGAGTGGAGAGAGTGCGGGGGAGAGAGGCGAGGAGAGCCAAGTGAGATAATGCATTGCTCTGAACCCCTGAACCACTTGAACCTCTACACAAAATTTTGTAACATTTTTTTCAACTGTAACGTTATTTCCAATGAAGTGTGTAGAAATGTATTGAATCAGGAGATTGGTACAGAACTTTTTTGTAATAGACTGTACACTAAATATATAAGGTGAACAGAGTCAGAATAGCTGGCTGACATATAGTAAATCTTTCCGGATTGGGGGCGCTTATGACTAAAAAGCTTAAGGATGTCCTGTTGCTCGTTACTCCTTTTATTTTCAGGATCTGTACAATTGTACTTTCGGAGATGAGAAATCGAATTTCTCAGGGAATCAATTTCTTTAAAGATTTTAAAAAATATTCTTTCACTTTTCAATTAAAACGAATTGGTACTTTTTTATTGGTACCTGAGCACAGGACTGTAGTTATAACATTCCTGAGTATTTCAATCATGGCTGGATTCTATTTCTCTGTTCAATCCCGGGGAAGCGTTTTACCTGTTGATAAGGACGTTATGCGTGCATTTTCTATTCTGCAATCAACTAACACAGGAAGAAAGCTTGTTAAGAAAGTAAGGAACTCGACAAGAGGTTCTTATATTTATCTCACTATAGGTGATACTGAGAGGGATAATTTGATGGATGAAGCTGGTGAAAAGGTTCGGGGATTGACCAGAGTTGATTTCAGAATGACACAAAGCTCATGTTCTGTCAGAAGGGTAACGGTAATTACAAATCGGGATATGGTTGGAAGGGATGTGTATGAGATTGTAAAAAGCCTGGCTTTTGAATTGGAAAATGTCTGTCAGGTATTCAATCTGAATTGCGCCTGTCCCTGGAGAGACAGTCCGGATGCACCACTTACTCAGGCACGGGTCCTGGAAGAGTTGGGAAGAGTAAATTAGAAACAAGGGATTGATTGAAGTCGCAATTTTGCGACCCTAAATGTAAATGTCGCAAAATTGCGACTTGTTATTCAATACGACTATTGAAATTTAATTAATTTTGAATGTTTCCTACGGTATAACTATTGCTTGCTATTACCTCGCCTGATAAATTAGATTTAAAATACTAATTTCATAGTTGACAACCTTTTTTCTACCGTTGTTGTTGCATGCAAAGACGGTTTTCCGGAATCGAACTGTACCATGTCTATTGATCGAATTTGTAAAGTCTTGATTATCACGTTTTTTCTATTTTTAAACAGTTTTAGTCAACGTGCAGTCAGTGGGTGGTGGTACAGTCAGTCGGCTGGTTTTTCCTGGAATCCTCTGGGGGTTCTGGTTGATGGAAAATTAATCAGACGTGTTGCATTGTATCCGGAAAAAGAGGGAATCCTCTGGGAATCATGCAAGATGGAATTTGCTCTGCAAGAGGAGTGGACTCCGGCAGATAATCTCTTTTCTTTTAAATACACAATCCAGCCAATCGCTTTTCTGGAGCTTAATTTCAAAGCCGGATCATTCATTCAATTTAATGAGCTGGGGTATGGGAGTTTTCGTCCGGAATCACCAGATTACCCTTACGATGCATCAACAAGAAAGAATGTTGGGTATAAGGATGCGTATGGGTACTGGCTTGCGTTCAATCCTGTTCTGAAATTGAAAATTGAAAATATTATATTGCTTGATAATATTACCGTGAACAGGATCGCTGTAAATGGGAATGGATTCTATCATGAAGTCAGATCTCATCTGATCCATAAAACAAAAGATACAGATATTACGAACGATCTGTTTCTTTTTTACAAATTTAATTCTTTGATTATGTCCGGTGTGCGTTATCGATTGATAAAAGTATTTGGTTCTCAAGCAGAGTCGCACCTGGTGTGCTGTGCAGCGTTACTCACTCCGGAGGCTCCGCAGCTTAAAAATACATGGTTATTTTTAAGCATTGGGGGGTATCCAGCCGATCCTTTATTCAAGCACCGGGAATATATCGGGGTTCTTGCTGGAAAAGATTTTGCACTTGGAAAAAGGATTTCCGGTAATGAAAAACGATAATGAAAAACAAGGTACATATAAAAATCAACTTACCTTTAAAACAAAGGTTGCCTATGGATTTGGAGATGTTGGAAATGCTCTGATCAATTCATCGGTACAGTTTTTCCTGCTCATCTTTTACACCGATGCTGCACTTGTTAAACCTGGTCTGGCTGGCACCGCTTTGATTGTTGCGAAACTTTGGGATGCTTTTAATGATCCTATTTTCGGATGGATTTCGGATAAGGTAGAGGTTAAATTCGGCAAACGGAGAATTTTTATGATCGCTGGAGCCCTTCCGCTAGCCGTATCGACTGCGTTACTATGGTTTGTTCCTCAATTGAATTCTTTTGTACTGATATTTATTTGGATCGTGTCAACATTTGTCACATGGGATACTCTCTGGACTGTAACGAATGTACCTTATTATGCCCTTTCGGGTGAATTAACAGAAGATTATGATGAACGGTCAAGTTTGACTACCTGGCGAATGCTTTTTGCTGTGCCTGCATATATTGCAGGTGTCGTACTCACACCACTTATCTCCGGGGCATTTTCAACTAAGAGAACCGGATATCTGCTGGTTGGTATCATCTTCGGGGTGACAGCTGCACTATCGCTTATTGTTTCGGCACTCAATATTAAAGAAAAAGAACAGAAAAAAGTTGAAAAAATTAAGGTACCATTCAGTGTACTCTACAGAGATATTCTCAAAAACAGACCATTTTTACAGCTTATTGCTGCGTATGGCATTTGTAATCTCGGATTTTCGATAGTTAAAGTTTTCATGGCGTATGCACTTAAATATCAATTTAATATGGAAAGCAAAGTTTCTCTTGTAATGGGCTTGTTACTGGGTACTGTTGCTGCTTTTCTTTTCCCCTGGAAAATGGTTGCTGATCGTCTGGATAAAGGTCCGGCTTATGCTTTAGGGTTAGTTATATCGGCTGTCGCAATGGTTACAACCTTTTTCCTTCCGGGTAGGGAATCGGATTCAGTATATATCGTTTCAATAGTTGCCGGTATCGGGTTTTCTGCTAACTGGGTCTTTCCGTGGTCAATGGTCCCTGATGTTGTTGAGTACGATCAGGTACAGAGTGGTCAACAGCGATGCGGACTATACTTTGGAATCTGGGGATTTGTATTCAAGGTTTCTGAATTACTCGGAATTGCAATTACCGCATGGGTTCTGGACATATTCAAATATACTCCAAATGTTGTTCAGTCAGAATTCACTCTTTTTGGATTAAAACTGTTTTTTGGGCCTGTTGCAGCGTTCCTGATCCTTTTGGCTGCACCGTTACTGTTTTGGTATCCAATCACGAGAGTTAAACATTCAGAATTGCGTGCTGCTTTACAAAGTAAATCAGTTTGAGTCGGAAGCCGGTAGGGGAAAAGAATGAATGAGGTACGTGTAGCATTTGTCGGTTGTGGGAGGATATCCGATCTTCATCAGATCGGTTATCTGGGGCTGAGTAATGCAAAAATTGTAGCAGTGTGCGACAAAAATAAAAATCGTGCACAAGTCAAAGCGGCAGAGTGGGGGGGCTGTAAGGTCTATACTGATTATAAAACTCTTCTTGATGATCCAGATCTTGACATGATAGAACTGCTTGTTCCGCACCATCTTCATGCAAAAATGGTTATTGATGCCTGCCGCGCTGGAAAGCATGTTTCTGTGCAGAAACCAATGGCGATCACTTCTTCTGAAGCAGATGCTATGATCAGTGAAGCTGAAAAAGCAAAAGTACAACTTCGAATCTATGAGAATTTTATTTTTTATGAACCATTCAGTAAAGCACGTTCATTAATCGATGCTGGCGAAATTGGTACACCCCAGATGATTCGGATCCATTTCAGTACCGGAACAAGAGGAAATGGATGGAAAATACCACTTGAATCCTGGGTATGGAGATTTGATCAAAAAAAGTGTGGTGGAGGTCTTCTGGTGTTCGATCATGGGTACCATCTCTTTTCACTTGCACGTTTTTTTATGGGTGATGTAGAGAGGGTTAGCGCCTGGATTGATAAATCTGCCGTTATGCCTCTGGTAAATGTTGATGCTCCGGCAACTATAATGATCAAATTTAAAGATCCGCGAAAATACGGGGTGATGGATTTCTGTCATACACCATTACTAAAAATTGATTCGCAACACTATTCTGACGATAACCGAATCGAAATTGTTGGTGAAAAAGGTCTTATCTTAATTAATCGGTGCACGGCAAAAACAATAGACCTGCCGGAACTTATGGTGTATAGTGATGGGAAAACGAGAGCTATACCGATGGAAAATGTTCTGTGGGAAGACAGCTTCATTAAATGCACGCGTCATTTTATTAACGTTCTTCAGAATGGCGGGAATCCACTGCTCGATGCCAAAAGCGGAAAAGCGGTACTTGATATGGCCATTGCATCAGAGATTTCAGCTATGCGACGTCAGGAGATAAAAATCGGTGACATTACTTCCTATGAGAATTAAAATTTCATATCGATTGTTAAACCATAGGGAAACGTCATTGTTCCGCTAGTTGCACCCATTCCATAGAAATCGCCTTTAAATCACTGTAAATACAATGACAGGTCAGTATTCTGTCCTGTGATAGCAGTTAATTTCAAGAAATAACACCAGGAGGTGACATTGAAGCTGTGCCGTCCTGGTGGCTGAGTGGTTCAGTCGCAGTCCATCGGCTATTAACCTCACTGACCCATACCTTTTCGATTGGTGATCTATAAAAATAAAAAGAAATCAGATATTCAGTCCAATTCCCAGATTTAAAGTAAAATAGCGCAGGGCATCACCTTCATTAAGAAATATCAGGTTGAATGCGGGGAACAGATCGACTGAAAAAGAATTCAAATCACCTAGTGTCAAGCCTGCTGCGAAAGAAAGTCCAAACCGACCGCGGGTGCCGGCTCCGAAAGTTTCTTCTACAGTGGCATCAAATGAAGTAGCTTCAACTGTAATTTGATTTTGTATTATGTATAGTCCTGCTCCGGTCTGAAGAAAAACATTGATACCACTATGTTCGTACCGTGTTGTAATACGAAGTACCGGCAGCAATTCAAGACTGAACGCATCACCCATGATATCGGTGTTGAAAAAAGACCGAATCTGTTCTGTAAATGAATTTTTATCCGGTGTCCATCTATTGTACAGAACGTGGGTTCCTAAAAGTATATTACGATTAAGATAAAAAAACAGTTCGCCTCCGGCAGCAAAGCCCCAGTCAAAATTATCTAATTGTGGCCCAGCCTGTCTGGATGCAGATCCGATTAGGTTGATTTTCAATTGTTGTGCGTTAATGGTAACAGGAAACAAAGTTGACAACAACAATAGAAATACAACTATCGTTTTTTTTTCATACCTGCTCCTTTGTTTTTAGTCAGAAGAGTTATTTTGACAAAAACGGGAATAGATGATGAGGATGCATCGGCCAGAAACCTCTTTTTTTGTGTACTCGACATGTCATAGGAAGGCGAAAGTGTCTGAAGAGTTTGAACATTTTTCCAGAAAAAGATTCTCTGTGCATGTTTTTGCTGAATGGTTCTTTGATTAATAGTGTTGCAATTGCTGATGAAGCTGCAATAAATGATGCAATCTTAATGAGAAGTTTCATAGAACACCTCTTTTTTAATGTTCGAAGCTTTTGAACTGTGTACAGAATCAGAATATATGCTTGTTTGAAACGTAATCTGTTCGGACTAAATAATAACAGTTGTAAACAGGGTGATGCACTTTTTTTAAGATACTGTTATAGTTTAGGTGGTTTCTGAACAATTCCGATAATTAGCATCAAAAATGAGAGAAACAGTGATGAATAAAATGAAATCAGTGATATGTCCGGTGGAATAACGGTGCTGCCACTGAATCTGAAAACAGCAAATACAAGAGAAATAATAAGAAAAATGAGAGCCCAGAAAAGCATCGAAAACTCCTGACGACTATAAAATTACTATTTTCTATCATAGTCTCACTGATGTTTTAAAAGAACCAAAACACCGTACCACCACTGATAGAAATAAACTACAAATATTGTACCAGAATCTTTAATTTAAAACATGCCACATCAAGAAAGGGAAGCATTGTTTGATGCGTTTGAATTGTATTCGGTATTGAAATAATTTCGGGAGATGCTTATTTTTCCAGATTAACCTTTTTCCCCGGAGAACTGTCAGGTGAATACTTTAAAGTTTTTATTCGTTCTGATCACAATGTGCGTTATTTATTCACATGCCAAGCCGTTGGATACAACACGGACTATCCAGGTTTCGCAGCTGGAATCCACCGTAGCTTTACTTAAGGATAGTGTCCGGCTTAATTCACTTATACAGGATCTTGAAGCTGTAATTCGTGCTCAGCATGTGGTACAGGACACAGACACTGTCAGTAATAGACTGAATACAATTTTACCGGAAAAGTTTGACTCACAGATCCTGTACAAAATTGTGAATAAGGTTATCGGTTTATTATCAAATGTTCAAATGGAGATAACCGATTATTCCCGGATAATTTCGCAATTGCAAATAATTCCTGCGTATAGTAATTCAACCGAATTCCTGTTTTTTATAACATTTTTAATAGTTGCAGTTGTAGCAGGTACTCTGGTTTGGGGTAGTTTAAAGAAAGTCGGTAACCGATTACGAGCGAAGGGACATAAGGAGAACGCACAGAAGCGATGGATAGGGTACGCTTTTCTTTTTATTGACAGAGTTTCGGTTCCTGCAGGATTGTCGGTTGCGGCAATAATTCTATCTTTTCCATTCGGAAGATTATCACCAGGTGTGTTGTTTATGCATCTTTCTGTTGCATTACTAATCTACTCGTTTGGGTCCTCAGTGCTGGAAATGCTTTTTTCAAAAAAGTTTCCCCAATTCTGTATTCTCACTTCAGAGTCAGTATTCAGCAAATCAGTTCTTAAAGCTGTGTCATCGGTATTAACCCTGGCTTTGACCTTCTGGTTGATATATCGTACCACGCAATTCGCCGGGTGGGTATCGACCAGTTCACTTATTGCAGCTTTTTATAAAGTACTTCTGACATTTCAATTAACACATTTGACATATCGAAACAGAGCTTTGTTTTCATCATTCAGGTCGGGAGTCTCATTGGGTTCGGTATCTGATGCGGTGGTGAAAAGCTTCAGGTTTGTTTTTCGATGGCTGTTTATTCCGGTCTTTCTTGTATGTACAATACTGACGATAACATCTCTTTCCAGTGATCGTACATTTTATCATTACTTTCTCAATGCAGCTATTCAATCGGTACTGCTGTTTGCAGGTGTCATAATAGTAGTATTGCTTCTGATGGCTGTTCTTAAACATATTGCGCGTCTGAATCAGAATGCCGAACTGGAGAAATCATACACTGGTCAGCTGCTTATGACTAATAAGAGAACGATTGAATATACAGGATTCATATTGATTGTTATTGCAGGGTTGTCTCTTCTTGTGAAAATATGGGGATTTGACATGTACCGCATCATACAATCTGATATACCTGTTGTTGCAATACTATTTCATATCGTTTGTATAATCGCCGGTGCAGTGATAGCGATGCAGTTTTCCCAGCTGCTGATAAAGGGGTTTCTGACAAAAGCACAAAAACAGATGCTGCAGAGTGGTACGACTGAAATAGAGATTAAAAAGCGAATCGACACACTTGGGGGAATATTTCAGAAGATAAGTGCAGTGACAATCGGTGTAGTTGCCGTGATTATGGTAATTGATGAACTGGGATTTGATATTAAAGCTATGCTTGCAGGGGTTGGTATTGTGGGTATTGCAGTAGGGTTTGGAGCACAGAATCTTGTACGTGACATAATCAGCGGCTTGTTTGTGATTTTTGAAAACCGTATCAGGGTAGGGGATGTGGCAATAATCAATGGAACCGGTGGTCTTGTAGAACAGGTCAATTTGCGAACGATTGTTTTGCGCAGTATGGATGGAACAATCCATGTATTTTCCAACGGGGCAATTAATTCATTGTCAAATATGACTCATGAGTTCTCGTATTATGTTTTTGACATTGGTATCGCTTACAAAGAGAATGTTGATAATGTCATAGAAATTCTCAAACAGGTAGGCAGTACAATGATTAACGATACACAATTTAACCAGGCTATCCTGGCACCTCTTGAGATCCTCGGTTTGGATAAATTCGGAACATCAGAGATTGTGATCAAAGCTCGTATTAAAACAGTACCGATAAAGCAGTGGGATATAGGCCGGGAGATGAATAAACGGATAAAGGATGCATTTGACAGAGAAGGTATCGAAATCCCCTTTCCACATCAGAGCATCTATTTTGGTGAGAATAGTAAACCTGTCAGGGTAAAAATGGAACTTTAATATCAGAGTCTCAAAAAGACCACTTTCTCAGATAGTTGTACCCGCCGAGTAAGGCGGCGGGAATGAGGAGAAGGTAAACAAGGATCGATTGCACAGGTGTGCCATTATTGCCAAAAAATGCACTGGTGATAATTGAGACCACTCCCACTATCAATGCATTGTAATGTGATTTGTTTTTTGCAACTCTCATGGAAATATGTCCGCCAAAAAAAGTAAAGCAGAGCCCGAAAAAGAGCATAAACCCGAAACCTTAAGGAGATGCTGCCCAATTAGCGATATGCTCCTTAATCTGAAGGTTGGTGAGGCTATGTGAGGAAAGTTCTACAGATGCCAGACCATAAAAAATAAACGAAAAAAGGGTTGTGCTCAGCAAGTCTGCAGCGCAGCCCATTATAATTGCACGGAAATCAAGTTTGTTTTTCATCGTTTTTTTTGTTCAGGTTAAATTAGAAAATGATGAGCTAAAATAGGTGAAATCCCATCTCAGGACAACAGATTTTTAAAAATGTTCAGCATGGGGTCGGCATTGAGTGGCAGGTGACGAGGTTGGGGAGCTGTCACGACCGTGTCGTGACTGAGGGGGTAATTCGCGAAATAAAAGTGAGCTATCTCAGAGTTAAGAGAGCAAGATCACACGCCACTCTGCACCCGACATTCGACTCTCGCCACTCGACACTCTGCACTCTTGAACTCTTGAACTCTTGAACCTCTGAACGATTACAAAAAAAAATAGCACTTTGTGATCGTAATCACAGTTTTATAAAAATTAAATAAGTATTTTAAATCTGTATACAAACAGATTTGAAACACCAGATCATCATCATAAAGGCGGTTTATGTATGGGTTACGATAAATTTGGATTGGATTGGAATGTCTGGGGTTCTGGTTCTTCATCCGGCAGCGGTTCTTCAAATGCACCATTAGGGGGAATCGGATCCGGATGGAGTAGCAATCCAAATCAAGCCGTACAGGATGAGGTGAATGAGGATACTCCGGGATCAACACAGACTACTGCGAGGCTCCGTAATGCAAAATTTCTTCCGGATGAATCAACAGATTTCAATAAACCCTGCAAAGTTCAGGTCGAAGTAGAATCTTCTCAGCCAGTTAATTCACAGGTTGTTATTGCGCTATGGGGGAAATATAAGGAAGAAGAATACAATCTGCAGCATGAAATAAAAGCGGCACCTGAAAATGGAATTGCAAGTGGAGAGTTGAAGTTATATTACGTCGACGCCTACTATGATGATGTTGCATCAGGGGTAACTGGTGAAAGCGTCTATTACATTGCAAAGTGTTCACTGAAAGGTGCCAGCCCGGTTGATAGTGAACCATTGCAGATGCCTCTTGTTGAGGGTATAACACTATTATTCAATGATGACGATAATAAGCCAATAGCTAATGTTAAAGTAACTATAGCCAGTGGTGAAGAGTTCCTTTCAGATGAAGAGGGGAAGGTGGTAATCCCTGCGCCGTCTGATGGAAGTGAGGTTGAAGTTGTCAAAATAGAGTTAGGTGTCTCAGAACCGGAAACAGCTGCAGTGGCAGGTTCTGCAGAGACGGCTTCAGAATCCGATTCCCCGGATAGTGGAGAAACTGCGCCTATAGCTCCTGTCGGAAACCTGGTTTCTGACCAGGGGGAGAAAAAAAAGAATACAGTCATCTATTTCAAAGACAGCGCGGGGAAAATCCTTGCCAATGCAAAAGTAGTACTGTCTGATGGAAGAAGTTTCACCTCTGATGACAAGGGTGAAGTATCTATTCCCGAATCAGATGATAAGTGTGCGGAGTTGTCTATAGCCCAGATTGAACTTGCTGAAGCATAAGCAGTTATGGGTTCTGGTCAAGCTCACTGAATGTAAATGATCCGTTGATTTCTTTCAGTTTATCAGAAAGTTCCAGTAACGTTGTGCGAAGCTCATCGCCGGGATTTTCTTTGTATCTGGAATACACTTTCAGGAACTCGTCCAGTAGTGCTGCGTATTCAGATTTTGTCCGGAGTTCATCAAGTTCCTTTTCAAGATGGAACATGGACCCTTCAGTGATTTTTTCCAGAAGATCAAAATAGGTAGTTGCTGCCCGTTTTAAAATAAGAATTATTTCGTTTATAGTATCTGATAGTGCATAAAAAACACTTACAAGAGAGCTCTTATTACCTTGAAGGTGAACAAGGGCACTTGCTGCAAGTTCGTAATAGAGCGAAACTCGTCCGATATCAAATTCATAGA
>JBNKZD010000239.1:0-12326 GCA_050301235.1 Chitinispirillaceae bacterium
TCTGCAATTGAATTAAGATCAATCAAAATTTTAAAAAGCGACGTAATAATGTATATACGTACTACCCACTCATGAAAGAATAGTTGTGATGGATGATTTAGGAAATGTTTTCACTGCTGAAGATATACCCGATCATAAGTGTCCTGCTATTGGGTTTTTTACTGAGAGTTTAAACAGCTTTTACCAATCGTATATCTGGATGGGTGCATCAGATGCTGCAATTCGTCAGGGGTATACTCTCCTTTGTTATGCTGGTGGATCACTGAAAAATTCCCCCTGGGATCAGTTTGAGCCACAGCGCAATACAATTTATAATTTTGTAAACGTCCAGGATTTAAAGGGATTGATTATTGCCGGATCCCTTGGCAATTTCGTTACCGAAGATGAGTTTAGTCAATTTTTATTCAGGTTTAACAAGTTGCCTATGGTTTGTCTGGGGCCGGAGATAAAATCGGTGCCTACTATCGTTGTTGACAATGATAAAGGGATGCGAGATCTGGTGGCACACCTGGTTGAGACCCATTCCTGTTCAAAAATCGCATTTCTACGAGGTCCGCAGGGAAACCAGGAAGCGGAGTTGCGCTATCACAGTTTTAATAAAGCACTTCTTGATCATGGTATACAGCCGGATGAAAAGCTCGTTGTAAAAGGTGATTTCAGCAGGGATGCAGGTGCAAAGGCTGTGCAATACCTATACAATAGTTCTTTACATTTTGATGCACTTGTCTGTGCAAATGATGATATGGCTCTTGGAGCGCTGAAGATGTTCCATGAGCTGCATATCAAGGTTCCGGAAGAGGTTCTGGTTGCAGGATTTGATGACATTGAAGAGTGTGCATTTTCATCACCGCCACTTACAACGGTTCATCAGCCGCTTTTTGAAATGGGAGCGAAAGCTGTTGAAACTATCATTGAGCAGATTAATTCAAGAGAAGTACATATGTCAACGATCGTTCCGGCAACAATTTCTGCGCGCCATTCATGTGGCTGCTATCAGCGAAGTGCTAATCCTGCAGGATTATTTGATTCAGTGGGTGATGCAATAAATGATGCTTCAAAGTTGATGCTCGTCGAGGAGTTGAAAAAGACACTCTGTGTTATAAGTAAAGATGGGAAACGACTGATTGAGGAAAAACAGGTATCGGAAATAGCCGTTCTTTTCTGTACGGTACTTGAGTCATCCGGTCTGGGGTCAGGGCGGTTTTTACAACTGATTTCACGTACTGCATGGGCTTTGGGATTGATAGGTGGTGATGTAACCAGTCTGGTACACTCTGTTGCGGTAATGCGCCAATTTACCTGCGCAATTCACAAAAGTACTACGTTGCCTTTATATCTGGAAGATCTGATTCAGAATGCAGAGCTTGCGATCGTAGATGCTGTTACGCGGGCGCAGGCGCATCGTCGGATGGATATCGACCGTCATTCAATTCTGCTGCGTGATGCCGGGCAGGTGATCGCTTCAGCATTTGATCTTGATTATTTACTTGATGTGATCGCTACAGAAGTGATCAAGATGAATATCTCGGGTTGCTGGGTTGCGTTATACGATAATCCGGAACGTTCTCTGAGAAATTTACGGCTGGTACTTGAAGTCGTTGATGGAAAACGAATGATGGTCAATCCGATACAGGCTGTTTTTACCATTCCGGAGTACTGTCCCGACCACTCGATTCTTCAGGACGTCCCACGTTCACTACTGCTTGAGCCACTGTTTTTCCGGGATGATCAGATTGGAATCATAATTTTTGATGTAAAGAACTGCATGATCGGATATACCTATGAAGTGTTGCGTTTGCATCTGAGCAGTGCTCTTAAAGGTGCTTTGCTTGTTAAAAAAGTACAGGAACAGGCGCAGGCACTGGAGTTTGCTAACCGGCAATTACAGAAACTGCGTGATTCCGAACATGCGTATCTTGAAGCGATAAAACATGAACTCGAACTTGGACGGGAGATACAAGCCAGTTTTCTCCCCAGAGAGATGCCTAAAATTGATGGGTGGGAGCTTGTTCCTGCATTTCAGCCGGCACGTGCTGTATCAGGCGATTTCTATGATGTATTCATGATGCCTGATGGAAAACTGATACTTGTCATTTCAGATGTTTCCGGTAAGGATGTCGGAGCGGCGCTTTTCATGGCACTTATAAAGACATTGATCCGGGCACTTGCAGAGCAGGCACTCAGTGGCGCTGCACATCCGCTGGATGCCATACAATTGACTAATCACTATCTTATAAATCACCACTATGGGAACAATGGCCGTTATATGTACGCGACCTGTTTTATGGCGCAGCTTGATATTGAAAAAGGGCTGATTACCTATGTAAATGCAGGGCATAATCCACCGGCAGTTATAACTGCTGATGGTGATGTTCGTCAGTGGATTGAGCCAACAGGGCCGGCAGTGGGTATTATCCCGGATGGAAAATTCGAAATGGGAGAAATCTGTCTCACCCCGGGTGAAACACTTTTCTGCTATACCGATGGTATCACCGAGGCTAGAAGCCCTGATGGAACACTGTTTTCCAAAAAACGGCTGGCATCAATACTGTCTCAAAAAATAGTATCCGCTCAGAATATCGTTAACCAGGTTGATGATGCTGTCAAGATTCACGGTGCAGGTAAACCACCGTTTGATGATATTACAATCCTGGCATTGCGACGTAAGGAACTGGTTGCGCAAGGCATATGAAAACTCATGATGCTATTGATAGGCGCAGCCCTGCGCTCAGTGATGCTATAGTTAGAAAAATTGATGCTGATCCTGATCATAAGGGAATTCTCAAAGCCCGTTTGAATTGTATCAGGTGGTTAGAAATGGGATCAAATTGCGGAGCGATTCAGGAGTGGTTTCAAATTTTAGATCAACCATGGAATGAAATCAGTAAAGTACTCATTGATACATCAGAAAAAGGCTGCAGACTCAGGCAGAGCAATCCGTTTTGTGGCGTTTTGAGTAATCAGGAACGTTGGTCAATATACAAAAGGTTCAATGGAAATGAAGAGGTTTGAGCTTGAACATATTATCAGGGCCGCCGGGGCTATCATAGATTCAAAAGAGATAGTAATAATTGGGAGTCAGGCAATACTGGGTTTTAATCCGAATCCTCCAGTTGAATTACTCGTTAGCATGGAAGCTGATGTCTGGCCTGCTGATGATCCTGTAAAGGCGGATCTTATTGATGGCTGCATTAGTGAGATGTAACCTTTCCATGAGACGTTTAGATATTATGCTCATGGTATTGGCCCGGAAACTGCAAAGTTACCAAAATGTTGGAGAGACAGGTTGGTTAAGGTTTTTATCAGTCCTCGACAGACTCCCGGCAGTCCCGGTTTAATTAGTGAATGAGAGAATAGTGATTAAAAAACTTGTAAAGTCCAATTGTATTGGACGGTCCCTTTGTCTCCCCGTCCCAAAGTCCCCCAGTCTTTTTATATTCGCGACACGCGTGACAGACCAGGTTCTGTGAAAATCCCAAAAAATTCTAATATTTTTTATAAATATCCAATTTTAGAACTATTTTATTAAAAATTGGTGGCAAGAATATTCCCCAAATACTTTTGAATACACTTTCCGTCTCTTATTTAAGAACCATAAAGCTTCAATATTATACTATATTAATGTATTATATTAATTCATCATCATTTTCAAGCCTGTTCAGATTGAACACATCACAATAATTACACATTTATTTTTATTGTAATGAGCATCATTACGCAATATATAATCGTTTAAGAGTTTGATAATCAATAAGTTAAAGTACTAATAAAGGACTGTACCATGAAATGTTCAAAACACATTTTTATTGGGTTACTGCTGTCAGTGTTTTCGGTGAAAGCACAATATGTGACCGATCCTCTTCCGTACGCTGCCATTGCAAATCCCTTGCCGGATACAATGGATCAGTTATACAGGGATTCATTGAACATCAAATTTTCGCCGATACGCCTTAACCAGGCGGGGTATCGGCCACAGGATAAAAAATATTTCTACTATGTAGGTTCTGGTGCATCAACATTCACTATTATCGATGCATCCGGTAAGACGGTAGGTAATGGAACACTAACATCTACAGAGAAAACCACATCTGCGCAGTTGAAGATCAAAGCTTCAAATAATGCTACGCTGGTTGCAGGTGGTGATACCCGCTATCTGATGGATAGTCCTGTTTTTTCAGGGACAATCTTCGAAGGCGTAATTCCGGATTTACCTCCGGGGGTTTATCGCGTTGTTGTTGGAACTGCAACTTCTCATCCCTTTGTAATTAACGAAAGAGTTTACAGCTGGGTGCGTGATGCATTGCTCAAGTTTTACGGTGTCAATCGATGTGGTGATTCAAAATCGTGGTTTCATCCCGGTTGCCATTTGAAAGATGAGGCAACTGGAGGATGGCATGACTGCGGAGACCATTTGAAAGAGGGTGCAACAATGAGTTATACCGCAGCGGTACTTGGTCTGGCGGCTGCGGTGTTTTCAGACCGGGATGTAGATGTTTATAGTGCGAATCAGGGAGTCACTCAGATTACCGACGGTATTCCCGATATTCTTTACGAAGCAAAGCATGGGGCAGATTTTATTCTGCAGTCCTATGAAAAGGCTGGCGGTCAGGTTGATAAAATGATAACCTCCATGGGGGGGTTTGGTAATACCGGATGTGGCGATGACCATAGCTGGTGGGGGAGACCGGAGTACCAGGACAAAATGCCGGCGGCACGTGGAGGTCCACCTCGATGTGCACGCAGTGAACCGACAACAGACTATCTGGGGAAATATGCTGCAAATCTGGCCTTTGTATCAAAAAGGTTTCGTCCGTTTGATGGTGCTTATGCAGACCGTTGTCTAAAAGCTGCCAGAGCGATCTACGATTTTACAAAAGTTAAGATGGATTTAACCAATACATCGGCTTATAATGGAGCAACCATAGTTTCCGATGATGCTGCATTTGGCTGTCTTGCACTTCTTTGGGCTACAGGTGAACGTAAATACCTTGATGAACTTTGTTTCGATAAAACAATTGGAGCCAAAGCTTCTACAGGTGACAAGTTTTTTCAGGGCGGATTTTTTACTTATAATGATCCCATATTTACAAAGACATCGGCAAACACCGACTGGGCCTCAGTGCAGACCCATGTCCTCTGGGGTTTTTTCAGGTTGGTTTTAGATAATGAAGCGTTTTGTACTGAATTGGGATTGTCAAAGTCCGAACGGTTAAGCCTGGTCGAAAAAACTATGGCCAATCTAACTGCAAATCTTTCTTCTGTTGGGTTGGGATCACAGTCAATTCCTCTTCCTGAAGGTATTTTCTGGGTTCCATCAATGGTTAAATATGACCTCCCATGGTTTACAATGCACACTCAGATGGAGTGGGTCTGGAACCGATATCAAGCCGGAAATATTACCGATATGTATTACTATTATGATATAGCCACAAGAATTCAGGGAATGGACCTGCCTTACACTCCAGCATCAACTAATTGGAAAGCTGACGAAGTGAAGACCGTTATGATAAGGATGATGGATTATATGTTTGGTGTCAACCCATGGGACATCAGCATGGTCTATGGTGTGGGTGCAAAAAATTTTAACCATCCACACCATCGTGCTGCAAATCCTGAAGGAAAAAACGTACCGGGTGCATTTTACAAATATTGTCCGCCAGTTGGTGCGCTTCAGGGTGGTTATAAGCCATCAGAAACAAACGTCTATGAGGAACATTTTGATAAATATATGCACTCCGAAACAGGTATTGACGGTACGACAAATATTCTGATGCCTGTTTTAGGGCTTGCAAAGCAGGATACTATTGGCCCGCCAACTGGGAACGTACGTATTGTGTATGTCGGTTGTGATAAGGTAATAATCGAGATTCGGCAATCCCGATATGGTACAGCTGTTGTACGATATGGAATAAATGCCACAACAGAAAAGACAGTATCTTCAGATTCATCAGGGGTCCTTCACCGTGTGGTTCTGAATGGGCTCACAGAAGGTACTTCCTATAAGTTCGATGTTGTTATCAAGGATGTTTACGGCAGGGAGTCGACCCTGAAAAATATAAATGAGCAGCACCAGGAAGTCGATTTTACATTTACTACTCTTCAGAGTTGCCCGACTAATGCAGATGTAGAGAATGTAAAGGTTTGCAGAGTTACGTATGACAGCGCTGAAATTTTCTGGTATACGCCAAATGGGGAATTTGACAGTAAAGTTGTTTATGGCGAGCAGATACCTCCAACTACAGTGCAGGATGGGGATGTCAGCGGGCATCCGGTTAAGTTTCACTATGTAAAAATTGGAGGGTTGAAAGAAAAAACGAAGTACTATTTTTACGTTGAATCGGGAACATCTCGGGATGATAATAACGGTCAATATTACACCTTTACCACACCAGTGGAACATGTAAATTTCGATGTCAGGGCGGTGCGCTATACATGGGAGGGTATGCCTACAATTGGCTTGAATATAATGAATCAGGATATTAAAAGTTACGATTCACTTGAAATGAGATTGTATGTACGTGGACCTGAAACATACACGTTGAAAGCAGGTACGTTTGGAAGAACAAGTGATACAGCAGTGAAATTTCAGGACCATATAATGTTCAGAGTCGATATCGGTATTAAATACAGAAGTGATGGGTATCAGGATAAGCATTTTAAAACTGAACTTGACAAGTATGTGCAGAGCGTAAGGCCTATACGTATTGAGGACACCTACGATGAAGCTACTAAAACATGGGGGTATTACATACCGGTACCAATGGGAGGTGCAGTAATGGAATCCGGGGCCCGGTTCCGTATTGATATTTCCATGCTTGCCAGAAGTCCTTTCTATCCATATCTCGATGCATGGACATCACCTTCACTTAAGGAAATTACTGATGCGGACTGGAGTTTTGGGCCTCACAGTAAAGCCAATGGAGATCCGTACGATTATGAAGGCGTTAAGGTAAGTACAAAAGAAGCTGTTGATAATGATAATTACAGTACGCCAATCAACTATTACATTACGGTGTATCGGAAAAATGAATATGTCTGGGGATACTCTCCGTCAAAGGCTGAGCTTGCGACAAAGAAGACCCATTTCGAGCTTAAAACGCAGATAACATCGCCAATCAACAATCCAACCGCTGATTATTATTTATATGAGGGGTCGGGAAAAACGGTATTAGTAAAAGGATACGCGACGATTACCCCCATTGATGGGAAAATCAATGATATCTGGGTAAACGGTGTACGCCTGGCGAATCCATCATCGATGGTTACCTGGAATCAGGGAACCCAACACTATGATTTCAGCATCCCAGTGCCGGTGAAAAACGGTCGCAATCTGGTCGATGTTACCATCTTTGCGGGCCCGGATCAAAACTGTCAGGAGTGTTTCGGCTGTGCAGTAACCAACCACAGTTTCTATCTTGAAGCACCATTTATTCAGCAGTATCCCTCGCAGATTGCCATAAAGGACCAGAACCTGAACTCATTCGGTGATACTGTAAAGGTGGATACCACGCAGTTCCACATAATTGTAACCGACAAGAATGGCAACGTCAATAAGAAGGGGAAGGATTCACTTGTTGTGTCGGTATATAATCCGTCAAATGGTGATAGTAGTGTAGTGACCCTTGTTGAAACCGCAGATTCTTCAAATGTGTTCCAGACAGTTACACCGATAAAGGTTGTTGATTTACCACCTGCGCAGACAGGGAAAAACCAGATTGCCATGGGTGGAGCTGAAAGGGTAATTATTACTTATGTCGATCCGACTGATGAAACCGACACATCTAAAGCAGTTCTTTACAGTAAGGCAGAATTCCCGGTGCCACTTACCGGATGGGTGTATGACAGCGATGGAAATGGGTCTATTGATAAGGTGGTGATTCTCTATAACCAGGTAATCAAAGAGGATCCCGATTCCGTTCAAATCGCATTTCCGGTTGCAACAACACTGAAGATGCTCAAAAAACCAGCTGATGCTTTTGCGATGGATGATAAGCGCGAAGTTGTGACGATCGGAGTTCCAATAGAGAAGGTAACTGGGTTTACAAATAGTGTTTCAGGAAATGCAACAGCGTATATTGTTGCCAATAGTCGTGTAAAGGGACTGCCGTTCACCCTTAAAGACAGTGCGGGGCCGGTTTTGATAAACAATGCGGTTCTTCAAGAGCGGGAAGGTGCCGGAGACGATACGATTACAATAACTTTTTCTGAAGCAGTTTCGTTTGATCATCTCACAGGTAATGTCCTGCTGCTCAGGAAAAGTGGTAAAGATTATCCGGTGAAAGTGAACACTATAAAAGGTTTCGAACCGGGAACATTCACAACCACGTTGATTGTACAGTGTGCTGAGAAGATTGAAGGTGGAGACTCACTGCTGATCGATCCGGCGGGAGCACTTGATGATCTTTCTGCAAATAGAGCTCACGCTAAAAATAAACCCGTTGTTGTGATGGTAAAAGAGGCACCGGCTCAGCTGGTCAGCGCCTGTTATCGTGATGTCAATGCTGACGGAGTTATTGATAGAATAGATATTGTATTGAGTAAGTCTGTAAATGCTTCTGATTGTGAGATCAGTGTCAACTGGAATAACAAAAAGGACAATGTAACAGTTGGAAACAGTAGTGTAAAAATTTCTACTGACAATCCAAAAATGATACAGGCTTCCGTTAATGGAAGTCAACTTACCGGGCAGGAGATTGCAACTGGTGGTGTGATGATGGTTGCGATAGTTCATAAGAGTTTTGGTAAAACAAACACAGTTCGTGCCGCAGACAGTGCAGCACCGGTACTGGTTAGTGCTATTTTCAGGAAGTCTGTTGATACTGATATCGATACTTTAGATGTTGAATATTCTGAAACTGTCGATGTTACTCCTGATGATGCATTCCTGCTGTGGAGTATCGAGGATGGTAAGCAGTACTCATTTGTTTGTTCCGACAGGGCAAAGACAAGCGGAATTACTCAGAAAACAATAATCGTCACAAAAACCGTTGGTGTTGAGAGTGCGTTAAAGAATGATTCGATCTGGATCAGACCTGATGCGGGTGTTAAGGATATGAACGGCAATGCTCAGGCGAACCCCTCAAACAGAAGAGTTCTCCTGAAAATAGGGCAGATTCCACTTAACATAAAAATAATAAGTGGTCCCAATCCATTTGAACCCGGTATCTCCCAATTTCCTGTCGATCAGGACATTCCAGAAAAGATCAGGAATAAAAAGGGATTCCTGATCAGAGTCAGTTTGTCAAATGGTAAAGCGGGGAAACTTGCGATTTCTGAAATAAACGGAAAAATCCGGATATTTGATGGTATGGGGAGTCTTGTTAATGCAGGTTCACTGGTCAAAGGTACCAGTACAGAAATGAATAATTACTATTTCCTGTGGGATGGTACAAACAGGAGAGGAAGATTGGTGGGAACGGGCACCTATATCGCGCATCTTGAGACTGAGTCTGTGGAAACAGAGAAAGATGCAGGTGTACAGCGACGGATGGATACGATAAAGATTGGCGTTGACAGGAAGAGTGAATAAGTGTATATGTTAATTTGTAAATGATATGGGCGATTTGATATGCATCTGTTGGGGCACGTTGCAACGTGCCCGTACATACGATACGCCATTCCCGCGCTCGGGATTAACCCACACCTAGTGGCCTTTGGCGTCGCGACTGATACGGCAGTATTTCATATAATATCTCTACTGAAAATTACTGAGGAAAAAGTGTGCCATGGTTCCCCCGAACCATTAATGTAAAACCTGAGCCTAAGCCTGAACTGCCTCCTACGCTAAAAGCTGCGAGAAGCCAGGAATGTTCATGCTTTGTGAAGAATGGGCAGGTTCTGATTTTTTTCTCCTGCCCCCCCTCTCCATTCACTAATGGAGAGGGGGGGGCATAAGCGCCAACTTAAGGTTAACAAGGAATAGTGTTCTGCGTCATGCCGGTGAAGACCGGTATCCAGAATTAGTAATGTGAGAATGTAGACCGCAAAATTTGCTTACTGGATGCCGGATTATAGTCCGGCATGACGAATGGATTACTTTCTCAATCTTAAGTTGGCGCTTATGGGGGTTGGGGGTGAGGCGAATGCGAAATCAGGATCTATAGCGTTTTTAGAATCGTATTTCACCAAAAATCTCCGCAAATTGGAAACTTTTATTCCTCTTTGTTTTGCCTGCACGAATTGACCTCTTCCCCCAGCCCCAGTTCGATTATGCTCACTGCACCGCTTCTCCCACAGGAAACGGGGAGCGAATAATCAGACTCTTTCTTATTTTGCTTGGGCGGGGGAAACTCAATATTAGCGAATTTTGAGGAATCTGCGGTAACACCTGCGACCACAAATCTACATGGGTATGGGGAAACCTGGCGTGTGCCAGACAACTGAACTTGCACTCCTGTACTATACGCGCGTCAGTCCATAAGAAAAAAGACAATGGGAAAAGAATAGGAAAAAATTGAAAAAAGGAGAACAAATAACTAATATCGAACTCCGAATAACGAATATCGAAGTAGGTAAAAAATCATCCAGAAAGTGGTTGAAAATCGTCCACAAAGTGGTTGAAAATCGTCCAAAAAACTGGTATATTTAAAATATGATCAAAAGAATGCTTACTTCAGAACTCCTTGCGGCGCTTAATGATACCGCTGTGGTGTTTCTTGCCGGAGCACGCCAGACAGGGAAAAGTACATTGGTTCAGCATTTAAACGATGGTGGATATAACGCACGATATATCAGTTTTGATGATTATTCATTTCAGATGGCTGCTAAAGCAGATCCGGCTGGTTTTATTTCGGGGTTACAAACAAATGTTGTTATTGATGAAGTACAGCGTGTACCTGAAATTTTTCTGGCTATAAAAGCAGTTGTTGATAAAAAAAGGATACCTGGACAGTTTCTTTTAACAGGATCTGCTAACATTTTGACGATCCCAAAGGTTGCAGATTCCTTAGCTGGAAGAATGGAGATCCAGATGCTCTGGCCATTTTCACAGTGTGAGCTTCGAAATGGGAGTGGTGGGTTAATTGATGCACTGTTTGACGGTGTGGATCTGGAGAATGTTGATCCTGTTGATCAAAATGAACTATTGGATATGATAACAATCGGTGGTTATCCAGAAGTAAATTCAAGGACCGATCAGAACCGCAGAAATGCCTGGTTTCGAAATTACGTACTGACTCTTTTGCAACGTGATATTATAGAAATTGCTCACATTGATGGACTCACTTTGATGCCAAATCTACTTAGCTTGTTAGCAGCACGAAGTTCAAATCTGCTCAATTTTGCTGATTTATCACGTTCAATACAGATCCCTCAAACATCATTGAAACGTTATTTCGCATTACTCGAATCGATATTTGTTGTTAGTAAAGTATTACCCTGGAGCAAAAATTTTAATAATAAACTTGTAAAGACACCAAAAATTCATATAAATGATACCGGACTTCTCTGCTATCTGCTTGGTGTAAATGCACAAAGGCTGAAGGAAGACCGGACGCTTGCAGGACAGTTTATGGAAACATTTGTTGTAAATGAGATTACTAAACTGTGTTCCTGGAGTAAAATTAAACCACAGATTTATTTTTTCAGAACAGCTGCAGGTAAAGAGGTTGATATTATCCTTGAAGATGCCAGTGGAAGATGCGTTGCAATTGAGATAAAATCAGCAGGTCATCTCAACGGTAAAGATGTCGAGGGTATTAAGTTTTTTAAGGAATCAATTGGTGATCAATTTGTAAAAGGAGTTGTTCTCTATACCGGAAATGAAATAATACCTTTTCAGAAGGATATTCATGCAGTACCAGTATCGGTTCTCTGGAGTTAAATGTTACTGCAAAAACTGTTCTTTGACAGGCACTGGAAGTGCGTGATTTACGCACTTATATCGCAGTGTTTCTCAAAAATGATGCAATAGTATATCAATGTGTGCCATGGCTTCCCCGAACCATGCTGACCACTGTTATCTGTCTGTATAAGGGATATCGCACCAGTTTCCATTATGTTAAGATAATATCGAATATCGAACTCCGAATAACAAATATCGAAGTAGAAAAGAAAATAAAAGCTCTTTGTTCTCATCCTTCGATATGAAGTGGACCCCGAATGTGAGACAGAAAATTGTAGTTCTTAAGGTAGGATGTACTGACATTTTAGAATATACATTTAGTAATTCTTCTATGCAATAATTAATATAATGTTTTTTAGGGGGGTTGTGGGGGGATCTTTCCCCCCACAACTCCGGGGGTGTCTAGATGGCAATTAACTCTCACTTTACACCATAGATTTCTGAAGGAGTTTTGCCTTTTAGAGAAGCATGCGGTCTCAAATAG
>JBNKZD010000240.1:0-7615 GCA_050301235.1 Chitinispirillaceae bacterium
TTTTCCTGAAAACAATTATCGAGGGATTCAAACTTGCGATGAATTTGCAGCTATTTGGGACTTTTTAGTGAGTTCTGAATCTTGTTCCTGTCATAATTGCATGCCCAGATCGCGTGCTTCCTTATACTCGTTCTCTCACAAATAACAATTATACAATCCTTTTTTCATTAAGAAAGGTCTCATTTTGAGTAAAACCGATTTATAAGAAAAAAGATTTCGGGAAAAATGGTACTCCGATTCTGGAATCTGGAAAAAACTTTTTATATTCCCGTTATTCTGTACTCCTTTGGATACTCAACCGCAAACTTCAGATCGAGCTCACGAGTTTCGCCTTCGCTCAGTTTCAGCATCCACTCGATACTGCAATCATCATTTTTCTTAGGTGTCTCAGCATTCTCTTTTATTTTAGGCTCCAGCAAATCAACTTTGATCTCTGCATTCTGCGATATCGGTATCTGGTCTTTAATAGTAATAAAGTATGACGATTTCTTTTTGTTTTTAACGATAATTTTATATTCAAATAGAATCCTGTTCTTCTTGCTGAACATCCCTTCATCTTTGGATAATTTATTAACGAGCTTATGTTGTATATAAATTCCTTCATCAATTCCCAGAGAGCAATCAAACTTTTCATTAGGCGCAATCAGTCCCATACTGGAATGTGTTACGAAATTGTTATCCAGGAAGATGTTTGTTTTTCCAGCAAGAAAAGGAAATTCTGATGTATTGACAGCAATTAATTTTAAATATGCAAATGGATTCAATTTTGGAATGCTTGTGTACTCCACCTCAGCATCAAATTCCAGTGATGTTATACCCACTTTGTGTTCATCACTGTCATTTAGGACTGTTGTTGAACCCGGGATTACAAATTCCACAGAAGTTGCACCTGTTTCCACTACCGCCTCAGGAACTATCATTGGTGGTGCATCTGCAATAGCTTCACAAGGAGCTGCTGCTGCAGCAAAAGGTACCGAGGACTTCATCGAGGCTTGCCGCCTCATCCGTGGTGCTTCATACTGCGCTTCAGAGAAAATATTCAGATACCATGGAGTCAATTCCGATGCGGTTCCGGAAACGTGTGGTCTGGCAGTTGACAATGACATTTTGACATTGCTCCACTTTTCTGAGGTTTTCTGTGAAACAAGAGCGTTATACGCAACTGTCAGCTTCTTTTTATTTGAGTCCAATCGCAGATCATACACCGGCTGCCAACCGGCATTCATTACAATGTAAGAAAGTACGAGTTCTATTTCTGCAGGTTCTGTCACAAAAATTCGTAACTCGATCTGTTTTTCAAGATTGACATCACGTGTGTTGAACTTCTGAAGCTGCTCCTTTAAGGCTGTCAGTTTCTTATTAATTTTTCGCGATTCAATTTTCTGCCCCCGAATCTCTTGATCAATTATATTGAGCTTTCCATTGTAAAAAATGAGCATTTCATCAATCTTCTCGGGTGTCCACAAAGTCTGCGGCAATTCTTTTTTACTGTCTGTAGATGCAGCAGCGGCCTTTACAAGAAAATTTTTAGATTCACTCGCATTGCGAATTTTTTCATTTATCTCTTCAAGTGTATCCTCGTGCTCTTCAATCTCTCTGATAAGCTTATCAACCTGAATGTCAGTTGATTGTTCAGTATAGACATCGTTAATTTTAAGGTCTTGGAGGATCGACTTTCCGCCTCCATACACCTGAACACTATTGGCATCGATATCATTGGGCAGACCGGTAAAAACAACCTTCTGTTCACCTTGCGAAAATTCTGCCTTCGCAAAACGTTTAATAAGAGCTCTATCTTTGTACACCGTTACAGCTGCAATGGTAGATTCCAGCTTCATAGATTTTATTCTCCAATCCGGATACTGCAAAATAAGTCTTAACAATTCTTTTAAAATAGATCTTTTGATAGCAACATTCAAGATATCGGGAGCAGGATACATTTATCACTCCATAGTGTCCACTTACAAATCAGCAAATGGTCTGTCACTATTACCTTAAACACCCAGTTTCCTTATAAAAATTAATGAGTTATGTAATAGTTACCAGTTGCAACAATTCATCAAATCCCTTTATTCATTGCCTGATCCATGCACAGAATTATACCATATATGGTTACATCTAATTAAAAACAGCAGAATTTGGATTATTGATCCTGTTTAATACACTTTCCCCTTGTACAAAGGAATAAAATATGAAACATACGATGGTACTTATTCCTGTGATTTTTGCTTTGATCTGTGTTTCCGAAGTAATAGCTGCAGATTCTACGAATGTGGAAGATCGTGAGGCAATGGAGATTGGAGGTGTGGTAACAACCGATCTTTACGGACCTGCCGAAAATCTCAAAGATGCTACCTTTGAGATCGGAACTGTTGAATTAGGTGCAAATGTTAATATTTCCAGAAACTTCGTTGCATCGGTTGTTGTCAAAGCAGAAGGGAATCTTCATGATCTGTTTATAGATAAAGCAGTTGGTCAGTACCACCTCAATGATGGGCCATTAACATGTTTGTTTGGAGTATACACACAAAATCATGGACTTTTGACAACACATCTGATTAGTGATCCATCTATAGTTGCAGAAGATGATTTTGATGGTGTTGTTGAACTTAATAATCCAGCTATATCTCTAAATATTGACCTTAAAAAATTCTCATTAGGAGCTGCATTTACGATCCTTAATTTTGAGATCGATTCCATTACAAAATCTAATAACTATTCAGGGTTGCTCAATTTTGATGTACCTTTTATGGATGAATCTCTTTTTCGATTGTCATCGGTTCTGTCTCAGAAATTCATAGATGTGGATCTTGCGACTGAAATTATTTTATCTGGAATTTCTGCTGACCTTGAACTATACAGCAGGTTCCCTTATGACAAAGATGATCAATCACTCAGTGGATATTTTGCAGGTCTGGCGTACTCATTGGCAGGTGATCATCTGGAAATAGCTGCACGATATGATGGAACCTCTACCGATTTTTTCAAAGAGCTTAACCATCGAATTGGTGCCGGATTCACTGTTAACATTATTGATGGAATTTTTATCGCTACAGAATATAGCTATACCAGAACATCAAACGGGGAACATTCTCAGGAACTCGCTTTCGAAGTCGGGTTTGAAAACACATTGAAACTTCCCGGATTCCAGAGAAAAACACTTACTCAAAACCGAGGTAACTGATTACAGGACATTTATCAAATTAATGGTAATTATCGACAAAATCATCATGTTAATTTTTCATGATTTAAGGAAAGTTTCCATTTCCACCCTGCTCTCATTAAATGCAATCCTGAGCTTTTGAACTAATTTGTGAAGCTCAGGAGAATCCGATTTTTCAATACATGCAGCCTAACATATGATACTACCTATCTCTTGACTTACAGCAGCGGGACATTCAATAGTACAGAGTATGATACATATTCCGGTCAAAAACCTCATTGTTTCTCCTTCATTTTTACCAAAACTCGTCTGTTTTATCTTCAAGAAATTTGCAAGTTTAGCACATAACTGCCGGAAATATACAAATAACTGAGTGAAAAATCCATGAAAGATGTTGAGCTACGTTGCTTATTTTTTATATTTAATAGCATCTTAAAAAATGAAAGTAAGGAGAATATTATATATGAAAGCAACACTACTATGTGGAAGTCCAAGGAAAAATGGAAATACTGAGTTTCTTCTCACACGATGTATGGAAGTATTCAAGGCTGCAGGCATTCAAAGTGAACTTTTTTCATTTGCTGATATTGAAGTAAAACCCTGTAAGGGCTGCGGTGCCTGCCGTAAGATGGCCAATAAGACCTGTGTTATTTCTAATGATGATTTCCACACTGTTTTTCAATCAATGAGTGACTCACAGATTATCATTTCCGGATCACCAGTGTACTTCGGATCAGCAACCCCTAATCTGATGGCACTACTTGATAGAGCCGGATATGTTTCCCGAAGCAATGGAAATCTTCTCTCCCGGAAAATCGGTGGTCCCATTGCAGTTGCACGGCGGGCAGGTCAAAATTTTACATTCGCACAACTTCTTTACTGGTACATGATTAATGATATGGTCGTTCCAGGATCAAGCTACTGGAATATCGCTTTTGGAAGAGAGGCTGGCGAAGTTCAGAATGATCAGGAAGGTCTGGCTACAGTAGATCGTTTTGCGGAGAATATTGTATGGCTTGCGGGGAAGGTGTTCTGATCTTATATCTTAACAGTATGGGATAACACTATATTTGTGATATTTTTTTTAAACAGGTTCTTGAAATATGAATGAACAGAATCCGCAAAATAATCCGGAAGTTAGAAAAAGACGAATTCGATATAAAGGCACCCACCCTCGTCGCTTTGAAGAGAAATATAAGGAGCTCAACCGTGAAGAGTACTCTACTGACATTCAGAAAGTAATCGACAGAGGACAGACTCCGGCAGGTACCCATCGACCGATCTGCCTTCAGGAGATTATAACACTCCTCGATCTAGAACCTGGAATTATCGGGGTTGATGCAACACTTGGTTATGGAGGACACTCTGAGGAGATTTTAAAGAAAATTCTTCCGGATGGGAAACTTTTTGGTATTGATGTAGACCCTATTGAATTACCGAAAACCGAAAAACGTCTCCGGGATGCAGGGTTTTCTGAAAAAAATCTGATCATCCGAAGAATGAATTTCGCAGGTTTACCACAGTTGGCCAACGAAGCCGGAAACTATTTTGATTTCTTTCTTGCCGATCTGGGCGTTTCATCAATGCAGATCGATACACCATCACGGGGATTCTCGTTCAAAACAGATGGACCGCTGGATCTGCGGCTTAACCCGCAAAAAGGACAATCGGTATCTGAACATTTGAAAAAATTAACATGTGAAGATCTTGCGGCAATTTTGGTGGATAATGCAGATGAGCCATTCAGTGACCATATTGCAAGAGAGATCACAGAGACAAAAGAAAAGATTACAACAACCAGACAGCTCGCAGAGATCATTCAGGCTGCATTAACAAAAAGAAATAAAAGCATTTCAAAGGAAGAGATAAAAAAATCCCAGCAGCGCACATTTCAGGCACTTCGTATATTTGTCAATGATGAGTATACGGTTCTTGACCAACTGCTCACACTGCTTCCAGGAAGCATGAAACCCGGTGCGCGAATCGTATTTCTCACCTTTCATTCCGGTGAAGATCGAAGGGTGAAAAAGGCGTTTCAGAATGGTTTCCGTTCGGGAATTTACAGCAGGATTGCCAATGAGCCGGTTCGGCCGTCAGCTCAGGAGCGCAGGTCGAATCCGAGGTCGAGTTGTGCGAAGTTGCGGTGGGCGATTGTGGGGTGATTGAAAATGATATGAGATCACAAAAATATTTCAAAAATTCTAATAAAAAAATGGACTTTTAACAAATTTATGAATCAGAACAAAAGTAGTTTAAGTGTTTGTCTTTATGACTTAAACCAGGGCCGATTGCATAATAATATTTTTTCTTTTTCAGCATCACTTTTACTAAGCGTATGCCTGTGAGTACATTGGTGAAAAACAAGCTGCGCTATTTTTAAGCCTGGATATAACGAATAGGAATAGTACCACTATTACTAATCTCTAAAGTAATAACGCCTTTATACCCAGGTTCAACAGTAGTAGCGGTTGCAATAAGTAAGCCTAATCTAGCCCAAGAACTTCTTCCTTCTACTTGGCACTCTAAATCTGAAGGTACACAGACATACTCAAATGTGCACCCAATAATTAATTGGCCAGGATGTAATGTAATTTCATTTTTAAACGGAATCATAATTTCTTCTTGATAATTGTTGATAGTTTTTTTAAAATCTCCTATTGGAGAAAAGGTTCCTGTTTTGTGATGTTTGAAAACGATAAATTGCTTTCCCAATCGAACGTCAACCCTTGATGTACTTAATTGATCTTCAATATCTAATAATGGCGCCACTATTATTGGTTCAATATCAGGGCTTCTTGACCAATTTAGTCTTGTAAGAATATCATTTTTTGTTCACTTTAACTTCAGCTCTTCATCAATTTGTTGAGACCAACTATTTTCGAAATCATTGTTGATCTGCTCCTTATTTTTGATATACTTTAAAGCATTCCATATTAACATAAGTCTATACCTGAAACTTAAGGCAGTTTAATCCCAAAGCACTTCAATCAAACCTGTGGCAAATCAATGATTACTATATTTATATTAATCCAGGAAATGATAACTAAAGCGGGAATTAGATAGCTAAAACGCTTAAACTCATTTCTGGGCTATATTTTGCATACTTCTGGTTTTAACCTCGTTGTAAAAAACCATCAGACATAGTGTTTTTTATTTTAATTTTATCATTTAACTTACACTTCAAAGGTAGCGAATGAGGACAAAGAAATTTTCGATACTTATTCTTTTTATATTTTCCTGTACAATCACGGCATTTAAACAAAATTTTGTTGAAACAAAAGAGCCCCTCAATACTCTACCGGAAAGTATAGCACTCACAGAACCCGAAACCAAGGAAGAGCAGCACTTTCAGGAAAATGTTAATCAGCTTTTTAATAACGGAATTGATGGAATTGATACAACCGATTGGAACAGCTATAAAATTAACCTGGTCTGGTTTGATTATCGGACGATGACATCAATGATTAAAATTCCACTCGTTGATTCGACCTGTAGCAGGTTTTTCACACCTCCTTGTAAAGGCAGTCGTATTACATCAGGTTTTGGCCCTCGTGATGGGTTCTGGCATTTTGGTATGGATATTAAAGTTCAGGTGGGTGATACGATTCGTAGCGTGTTCAACGGAATAGTCCGCGTTATTCAGTATGATAAGCGTGGATATGGGAAAGTAGTGGTGATTCGACACCATGATGGTCTTGAAACTTTTTACGGCCACCTCTCAAAAACGTTGGTTAAACAGAACCAGACGGTCTGCTCAGGAGAAGTGATCGGTTTAGGAGGAAGTACCGGGAGATCCACCGGCAGCCACCTTCATTTCGAAACCCGTTATTGCGGTGAGCCATTCAATCCCTGTAATATCTTTGATTTTGGACGAAACAGCCTCCTTTACGACACGCTTTATTTAGCAAAAGAAAATTTCGATTATCTTACTGAATTGCGTAAAACTGTTCATTATACGATTCGCAAAGGAGATAATCTGGGATCGATCGCCCGACGATATAGAACATCCGTAAGCACCCTCTGTGCGCTCAACGGTATGAAATCAACAACAATACTTAAATTGGGCAGGAAAATCATCGTTCGTAAACCGACCAAAATAGAAATTGCGGGTGGAGAAACTAAAGCTGCAGATTCTTTGCAGAGCCAGCTGTAACTTAAAGTAAAATCTTATTTTTGGAATTTTCACAGTACTCGGCAATTATGTTGTTCAGGGAAAAAAGATTTTGGGCGTTCCCCTGGCGGGTCGTTCCCAATGCCATTGCCTTAAGGTTGACAGCTACTTCTGAAGGTGGCTTCGAGAGCCTCAGCCACCGTTGGTTGAGGCTCTCGAAACCAACAATTATCGCGAAGAAAGCTTAAGTCAATGGCATTGCGGGTCGTTCCTCCTCCGGGCTACACTTCGTTCCGGTATTTTCTGCCCTGCGGTGAGTACACCTTGGTCGGAAAACACTG
>JBNKZD010000241.1:0-20696 GCA_050301235.1 Chitinispirillaceae bacterium
GCTCGCAAGATTCGATCTTCAATACGTTCAAGTCGCTGTTTTAATGTCTCGGACATTGAAATCCCTTTTCGACGGCCAATAATAATATAGAATTAGACCCGATTGAGAAATATAATAAATATGCGGTTGGAATATTACCCTCCTTTGTTGTTATTTCACTATGAATTTAAACTACCGGATTGCACTTTCTATTCCATTGATATATCATGAAAGTATGAGAAATAAAAATGTAAACATTGCAGTTTCGTTAGTCTTCCTGATTGTTGTCCTGATGATTCCCGGGTGCAGTAGCGTAGTTCTGATTGAAAAAAATTCACCTGATGGTCACTTGAGATATTATGCAAAAAAAACAGGCGGGTCAAGGGATACTATTTATCATGGCCTCTATTGCCAATGGTATCCAAATGGAACAAAAAAGTATGAAGTGACTTATAAAAAAGGAAAGAAAAACGGTCACGAAACCCAGTGGGATGCATTTGGTTATAAGGTAAGAGAGGCTGATTATAAAAATGATCTCAAGAGTGGTCTGGAAATATTCTGGGTGGGTAATGGTATCAAAAAACGTGAAGTCCTGTTTAAAAATGGGTTTCAGAATGGCCTCGAGATAACATTCTCCGATGATGGCAAAAAAGTGAAAGAGGAGATGTATCTTAACGGTAAAAAGAACGGTATTGAATATGGGTATGACTCAAATGGCAGAAAAGTATATGAGGTCACCTATCAAGAGGGCAAAAAACATGGTCAGGAGATTTTCTATAATTATGTTAATGGCGAGAAGCCTCAGGCGACAATTGTTAATTGGGTTGATGGCAACGTAGTTCAGTAAGGTTATTTGAATATTTACTCGTTTGAAAATTTCCTGAATTCGTTTCTTCATAAATTGCGTTCATCTGGCTGTTAATCACTTTTTGTTTTCTATCCTTTTTGATTCAGTTCAATTTCACGCAGTCTGGCAGTCCCTTTGTCTTTTTTAATCTGGACGCCCGGGGCGATTTGGTGGGGCCCAGACCTGCATTGCAGCGGTCAACGTTAGTGTGCCCTCACCTAGTGGCTTTCGGTGTCGTCGGAAAAAGAATTGCCACACTCACCTGTTTTCGCTTTGGTTTCGGATTTACGGTTTGGCAGAATACGCAATTACCTTTTTCCATTCGCAGAGAAAGGAAGCTGGAAAGACATTGCAATTCTCTTCTTCCCCCTCTCCATTTGGGGGATCGAGGTGGTCACTGAGCTCTGACGAATGTGGGGTGAGGCGATATGAGAATCATTGGGTATTCAAATACCGATAAAGTGAATACCCATTTAAATCTATATCGGTAACGCATGCAAAAAAGGATGTCATTTGTTACTGAAAAATTGAGGATGATAAAAAATACCTCTCAACTTAAACATATGTTGAAAAGATTAACGCTGTTAATTATATTTATATGTGTTAAAGTACTGCTTTTTTCTATGGAGGTTCTATGAATGAGATTCAGGAAGAGCGGGTCAGGGGGTATTTTATAGCTGCGGCTAAAGATCTGATCCGGGGTGAAGGGCTGGTTGTAGTGAGTGCTCGCAATGTTGCGGAGAGGGCGGGATATTCGTATGCGACCCTGTACAACTATTTTAAAGATATCAGGGATCTGATTTTCAGTTGCGTTGAGGATTTTCTTGGGGAGTGCAGGAGTTTTGTGATGAACTCTGCATCAACAGTACCAAATGGAAAAGAACATTTAATGTCAGTGGTCAGCGGATACTGTAACTTTTTTATTCAATATCCGGGGATATTCGATCTTCTGTTTCATCAGAAAGCATCCACAATAGCAACTCCACAATCACAGCTGAGCAAGATTGCCGACTTTTTCTCTGAACTCACAGCCGCGGACTGGCAGGCGATTGAAGCAGGTTCTTCTGACAGAAATAGTACAAGTATAGCAAGAAAATCCCATTTTTATGCAATTCATGGGCTTTTATTATTGTATTTGAATAATCGTCAAATTATGGATTATGGTCAGGTCATGCAGAATGTGAAAGAATTGACAGAAGGTGCTATTGGGGGTAATTGAAACTGCTCAGATATTCATTGTGTTTAAAAATCATGAATATATCTGGTGAAATTACAGGTATATTATGTTCTGAGAATTACTCTCTGATTTTTTTCTCGAAACAGTGATGCTGCTTTTGTATAATCAGAAGATATGGAATTCTGCTCGTAAAAATTATATTCCCGAAAATGGTGGTTAGTCCTTCGTATGTATATTAAATGTTGGGGTTCCAGGGGACAGATTCCTGTCAGTGGCACTGAGTATAATAAATATGGTGGTGATACAACCTGTATTCAGATTGTTGCATCATCAGGTGATTTAGTCATTATTGATGCCGGTAGTGGTATCCGTCATCTAGGACAGAAATTACTCAAGGACCCGAAAAAAGCGATTCATCTATTATTTACCCATTTGCATCTTGATCATGTTTTAGGTTTCCCATTTTTTGGTCCATTATATAAAAGAGGGTATCCTGTCACTATTTATGGATGTCCATTCAATGGGGTTGATTTCAAGGATGCGCTGAATGGTGTTATGCAGGCGCCCTATTTTCCGGTTGATTTAAAAAATCTTCCCGCAAGGTGTAAATTTAAAAATATTTCGAACAGAACGATACGCATTGGGTCACTAAGGATAAAGCCGATACTTTTAAACCATCCTAATGGGGGAATGGGATATCGGATTGAAGAGGATGGAAAGGTATTCATTTTTTTAACCGATAATGAGTTGGGGTATGATCTTCCGGGGAATCAGCCATTCGATTATTATGTTGAACATGCCAAAAATGCCGATTTGCTGATACATGATGCTGAATTTGATAAGGATGAATATCTCAAATTTAAAGCATGGGGACACTCAATGTACGCTGATGCAGTGAAACTTGGGGCTGAGAGTGGAGTAAAACGCTTGGGTTTATTCCATATTAATAATATGCGTACCGATAATCAGGTCGATTCAATGGTGAAAGATGCACGCCGGCTTGTTGAAAAAACTGGTAAGAAAATGGAGTGTTTTGCCGTTGGCAGTGGGTTTGAGTTAATATTGTAATATCCCTGAACGTACACTTTTAATACAACTGTTGAAAAGTGACAGGGGATTTTGTATTTTGAAGCCACCTTTAAGGTGATTGTTTCTTATTCAGGGTGAAAGCAGGATATGGATCGTTCTCAGTTTATTCCAGATGAAGGGTCACTGGCGCTCTATCTTAAAGAGATAGGAAAAAACCGGAGTTTATCCGTTGAGGAAGAGTCAAAGCTCGCAGTTAAAATCCGCCAGGGAGATCGTAAAGCACTGGAATTGTTAGTGAAAGCAAATTTACGGTTTGTTGTCAGTGTTGCACGTAACTATCAGAACCAGGGATTACCACTCAACGATTTGATCAATGAGGGAAATCTTGGTTTGATTCGGGCTGCACGGCGTTTTGATGAAAAAAAGAATTTCAAGTTTATATCGTACGCAGTATGGTGGATTCGCCAGGCGATTCTTCAGGCACTGGCAGAGCAGTCGCGTATCATTAAATTGCCATTAAACCGCGTTGGAGCAATTCACAAAATAGGGAAGGTGCAAAGCAAGCTGGAGCAGAAATTTCAGCGTTTACCTAATGTTGAGGAGCTTGCTGCGGAACTTGATCTGGATGAAAATGAGATCAAGGAGACAATAAAAATCGGCAATACGCACATGTCTCTGGATGCTCCATTGCAGCAGGGCGAAGATTCCCGATTGATCGATGTTCTTCAGGATGAGTTTCAGGAGCTGCCCGATGATGGTTTGATGGAGATTTCTCTTCAGGAAGAAGTTAATCATACACTGAACACCTTGAGTGAGCGGGAAAAAGAAGTGGTACGATTGTACTTTGGTATTGGAGAAGAGACATCCCATACGCTTGAAGAGATTGGGCAGAGATTCAATCTAACACGGGAGCGTGCTCGCCAGATAAAAGAAAAAGCCCTGAGACGGCTCAAACATGCATCCCGAAGTAAAAAATTGATAACATACAGATCGTAATTCTGTTTCTTTGTTATTAAATTGAGGATTAAATCCTCAATTATGTTATTCAACAGAATTTAAGTTAAAAAAAATCATGTATTGTGGTCTGTTTTTTCTTTATATTGTTTAGTATCTGTTTCAATAAAAATACGGATTACTTTTTTTAATATTTGAGCTTCAGTTATAATATTGAGTTTTACTGGGGAGGGTTATGAAAAGAGCTTGTGTAAGAATACTTTTCCTGATGATCCTGTTCTGCTGTTATGTATCGGTACTTGCAGCAGAGAAAACTGATAATCAGAGTATAAGAACTCAGAAAAATGGAATTGCTGCCCAAAAATATTCACCCAAACAGGATATGGCTTTCATATCAGTTTATGGTAGCCGCCCTGATGCTAAAGCTCTACAGGGATTCCAGCGGGCTGTATTATACAATGCTCAGGGAGTGGTGATCAAAAAGGTCGATATTGGATCTGATTCGGTCTATTCCCTGGATCAGATGATTCAGGAAAATAAGTCCAGGGGACCTCTGTTTATCAGAATGTATCGATAAGTACAGTTGATTATCAGTAAAAAAACATTGCGTATTTTGAGTTTTGGTGTGCTGCTCTACACCTTATTGGAGGATGGCACCAATTTCCCGGAGTTTCTTTTTTTCTCATCCACAACCTGGTTTTAGGCGGGAACAAAGAATTTTTGTATTTTTTTTACAGCTCTCTCCTTGGTAACATAATCAGCCCAACATCCATTCTTTTAAACGTGGTAGCCATATTTTTTATCACCGTTCAATTTTTTAAAGACAAAATCGTTTCATCAATAGTATTATAAATAGAAAAATAGTAAGAATGATTATGTCTTATCGGATCGGAAAATATGCAGGTTGAAGAAAGTACCCTAACTGCGATTCCGCTCAGCCGTTATTCGGTTGTGTTTAATGATATGGAATCGCATTACAATACATTACTCAATACAGTGCCAGGAATAGTATATACACTAGATGAAAAAGGCCATTTCACCTACGTTAGCTGTAATGTTGAATCAGTAATTGGTTATTCTCTGAATGATCTGATTGGCAGACATTTCAGTTATATTATTTGTCCTGAAGATGTCTGCATGGTCAGCCGGGATCACATTCTACCCCGTTTTTCAGGTGTGCCAACAGGCGCTGAAAAATCACCAAAACTCTTTGATGAGCGCAGGACAGTTGATCGAAAAACAACAGGTCTGAGTCTCAGGCTCCGCTCCCGTTCAACCCTTAAAGCCCGGGGAAAACAAAACCTTCTTGAAGATACATTTGTGAGCTGCAAGGTGAATGCATCGGGGCAGTACCTCAAAAAGGGTGCAAATACTCACTTCTGTGGAACTGTCGGGTTTATTTTCGATATTGCAGATAATAACTCCATGGCTAGTACTCTGGAATCAAAAAAACGCTATAATGCGCTGGATTTACTTGCACATGCATTAGCTCATGCATTCAGTAATGTTTTTACCGGTATCTATGGTAATCTTCAGTTAATGGAGATGCAACTTCAGGAGAAAAATCAGCTTGCTGGAAATATTGATGCAATTAAACATAGTATAGAAAATGCGATTTCTCTGATTAAACAGGTTACCAAATCACTGTCTGAGCCGATAGCAAAAAGAGGGGGCAATTTTCTCTGTGAAGTGGCTTCAGAGATCGCAATGGAATCATTTAAAAGTTCAAAACAGACATTTGAAGTAACAAATATGGATAATCTGTGGGCTGTTGAAGCTGATCCTGATTATATTCGACATGTTCTACGCTCAGTATTTTTTCATGTGGGATATACAGCTTCAAGTGATTCACTCATTCGGATTCACGTGGAAAACTATACGGGGTCTTCAGCCGCACTGTTTCGGCAGGATTGCAGATATCTTCAGTTGCAGATCCGTTTTATTATTAAGGAATCACCATCTGATGGCTGTACTGTTTTAACGGGTCATACCCGTGCCCTGGATAAGATTGCAGCAATGGCGCTGAATTATGCCTTACTTAAAAAAATCGGTGGCTCGGTAATTGTTTCGGGTGAGGGTTGCGATGCGCTTGTCACGTTGCTTCTGCCATCAAGTTTGAGAGTTGAGGGGTAGGGGACGGAAGACGGAGAATAACGGATAGTATTTTTTCTATATTCACCAGTCACCAATCACTAACCCCTGATCACCAAAAATTCCACATACGATCCAAAATAAATGTTGACTTCATCTATACCTCAAATCTATATTCAACAGACTTATTTTAAAATGAATTAAAATGATGGGGATATTACTATCATGAAAACGGTTGTTGTTAACGAAGATTCTATTAAGCGTGAATGGCTGATTGTAGATGCTGCAGATCAGACATTAGGCAGGCTTGCATCAAAAGTTGCACAGTTGCTGATCGGAAAAGGAAAAACAGCATATTCACCAAATCAGGACCATGGTGACTTTATCATTGTTCTTAATGCAGACAAGGTAAAATTAACCGGTACAAAAGCGGAAACAAAAGAGTATTTCCGTCACTCACACTATCCCGGTGGTGATAAGTACCGTTCATTTAAAGAACAGATGGCTCTTGATTCAACAAAAGTTATTGAGCATGCAGTTCATGGTATGGTGTCGAAAAATGCACGTGGCAGAGCAATCATGAGAAAGCTTCATGTGTATTCCGGTGCAACACATCCGCATACTGCACAACAGCCAAAAGCGATATCAATCTAATTTACCGAATATATTAAGGAGCTGGTCATTTTGGAGAACAGATATTCTGCGACCGGAAGAAGAAAAAATGCGATTGCGACGGTTATTGTCCGCCAGGGCAAAGGAGATCGTCTTGTTAATGGAAAAACAATTCAGGAATACCTGAAGAGTGATGTATTGGTGATGGATGTAGAGCAGCCATTTTCGAAGCTTCAGGTAACTGAGCTTTTCGATGTTATTGTAAGTGTACGTGGCGGTGGTTTAAGTGGACAATCTGGTGCAATCAGGCTTGGTATCGCGCGTGCTCTGGCTCAAATCAGTGAAGAAAACCGCAAGACGCTTCGAAAAAGTGGTTTACTCACACGTGACTCCCGCGTTGTTGAACGTAAAAAGTATGGTCAGGCGGGTGCTCGCAGACGTTTCCAATTCTCAAAACGTTAGTATTTCATTTCTTAATTATATAATCACACGATATGAGCGAAAAACGGGTGCCGTTCTTTCTGGACGGTATTTTTTCGCTATGAATATCGTGGGTGTTTAACCCAATTCTATTTAAGGAGTTCGTATGTCTTCAGTTTCATTGCAGGATCTGCTAGAAGCAGGTACACACTTTGGTCATCAGACGAAACGCTGGAACCCAAAAATGAAGCGTTTCATTCTTTGCCCGAAAAATGGCATCTATATTATAGACCTCAATAAAACAGTAAATTCTCTCGATAAATTTATTGATCGGGTGAAAAAGGAAGTTTCCAAGGGTGGAAAAGTGCTGTTTGTTGGTACAAAAAAGCAACTTCGCGATTGTATTCGTGAAGAAGCTGAACGTTGCCATATGCCTTATGTAACCGAACGTTGGCTTGGTGGAATGCTCACCAATTTCCAGACAATTCGTCAGAGTATCGCAAAGCTCGATAAAATTGATAACATGGAAAAAGACGGCACCATCGAAGCACTTCCCAAAAAAGAAAGAATGCTGCTTGGTAAGACTAAAGAAAAGCTGCTTTCGGTTCTTCAGGGAATAAGAACAATGCGCCGTTTGCCATCACTTATCTTTGTCGTCGATACGATCAAGGAACACATTGCTATTTCCGAATGTCGTCGTCTTCATATTCCTATCGGTGCAATTGTTGATACTAACTGTGATCCGGATGTAGTTGATTATCCGATTCCGGGAAATGATGATGCGATCAAATCGGTGCAGTTGATTACACGCGCTGTATCTGATGCAATCCTCGAAGTTGGGGCTACTATTTCTCAGGATGAAGCTGCTGAAGCGCTGGCTGAAGCTGCAAAAGCTAAAGCTGATCAGCTTGAAGAAGAATCTGAAGAGCAGAGTGAAGAGAACAAGGCAAAGAAACGCAAAGTAGTTCATAAGAAAGTTGTAAAGTACACTGAAGAGGACTAATCGGTACTGGTGATACAGAAAGCTGGGAAAACCGGCTTTCTTATTGTTTATGTATCATTTTAATGAACTGATTTGAAATAAGGAGATTCTATTATGGAAATAAGTGCTGCAATAGTAAAAGAGTTGCGCGAAAAAACCGGTCTTGGAATGATGGACTGCAAGAAAGCGCTTGCAGAAGCCAACGGGGATATGCAATTGGCAATCGAAAATCTTCGGAAAACCGGTCAGGCTACAGCTGCAAAGCGCGCTGGTAAATCTGCTAAAGAGGGTAAAGTCACCCTGATCAGCGATGAAGATACTTCAATAATTTACGAAGTAAATTCAGAAACCGATTTCGTTGCACGTAATGATGATTTTATCGCTTTTGTTGATACTCTTGGAAAAGTACTGTTAAAAAGTAAGCCTGAGGATATCGAAGCAGCAAAAGCTATTACAGCTCCGGAGATTGGTAATATCACTGTGGCAAACAAGGTAACCGAGCTGGTAGGAAAAATTGGTGAGAACATTTCTTTCCGCCGCTACCGCAAAATGGTTGCAAATGCAGCTTCAGAGAAGATTTTTACCTATACACACGGTAATGGCAGAATCTGTGTTGCAGTTAAATTAACATCAGATAAATCAGCCATTCTCGCAACTGAAGAGTTCGCTGCTCTGGGAAAAGATCTGGCAATGCAGATCGCAGCAGCAAATCCCATGGCTGCAAATGTCAAAGATATTCCTGAGAGTCTCGTAGCAAAAGAAAAAGAGATCTATTTTACTCAGGCTAAGACATCCGGAAAACCCGAGAAAATATGGGATAAAATCGTTGACGGGAAACTTGAAAAGTTCTTTCAGGAAGTTGTTCTTGTACAGCAGGCCTTTATCAAGAATCCCGATATTACGATCACTGCCCGGATTGGCGAAGTTGAGAAAGCAACCGGTGCAAAAATCGGTGTTGACAGCTTTTTCAGAATTGAGCTTGGCACAGAGGAATAATTGGAGCAAAGCATGTCACTTACTTATAAAAGGGTACTGCTGAAATTATCCGGAGAGGTTCTGGCCGGCAATCGCGGGTTTGGAATCGATCCGGAAATTGCTCAAAGAATTGTTGCGGAAATTGCCGAAGTCGTCAACGACGGGGTTGAAATAGGCATTGTTATTGGTGGTGGAAATTTTATTCGTGGTGCTACAGCTGAAGGGGTGTCACGGGTTGAAGGCGATACGATGGGGATGCTGGCGACAGTGATGAATTCACTTGCGATTAAATCATTTCTCAATAGTATCAATGTCGCTGCCGATGTCTTGACAGCTGTTCACATCGACCGTGCCGGGGAGCTTTTTACTACCCAAAAAACTTGTGAACTGCTTGCACAGAAACACGTGGTCATTATTGCCGGAGGAACGGGAAATCCGTTTTTCACAACAGATACCGCTGCTGCCTTGCGTTGTGCGGAGATCGGGGCTGATGTCCTGATGAAAGCCACAAAGGTGGATGGTATTTATGATTCTGATCCAGTGAAAAACCCTGCAGCGAAAAGATTCGAGTTCATCACTCATGAAGAGGCTCTTGCGAAGGGGCTGAAAGTGATGGATGCGACTGCATTTTCGTTTTGTCTGGAACAGGATATTCCGATTATCGTTTTCAAGCTCCTTGGTGACAGCAATTTCAGAAAATGTGTACATGGTGAAACTGTTGGTACGTTGGTAAAAACAGGAGGATGATGGTTGATTATGGGTGCAGTTCAGGATATAGTTAACGAAACAACTCAAAGAATGAATAAGGCGATTGAGAGCCTTAAAAAAGATTTGAATCGAATCAGAACCGGACGGGCAACACCTGCTCTACTTGATGGCGTGATGGTGGATTATTATGGTTCACCGATGGCTATTGCACAGGTTGCAAACATTTCTGTACCGGATGCGCGTATGGTGATTGTACAGCCGTGGGAAAAAAGCATGCTTACTCCAATAGAGAAAGCAATTCAGACTTCAGATCTTAATCTCAATCCCCAGAATGATGGTAATCTTATTCGTTTGCCAATACCACCGCTTTCTGAAGAGCGCCGGAAGGATCTTTTCAAGAATTGCAAGAAAATTGGTGAAGACAGTAAGATTGCAATCAGAAATATCAGACGGGATCAGAACGAAAAGTTCAAAAAAGCTGAAAAAGATAAGTTGATCACTCAGGATGAATCGAAAAAAGGTCAGGATGATGTGCAGAAAACAACCGACAAATTTATCAAATCCGTGGATGATCTTCTTGTTAATAAAGAAAAAGAGATTATGGAAGTTTGATTTCTGTCATTACAGAATTCTAAAAAAGACCCGGTTTTAAAAAACCGGGTCTTTTTATTTTGCGGCTGGAAAGCAAGATGATGTATATTCAACCAGAATATTGATGACCTTAGTGAAAAGATCAAAAACGGGAAGGGGTTCTCTATTGCCCGCAACAGTTAAAGTTCCACAGCACATTGGTATTATTATGGACGGCAATGGCCGCTGGGCGAAACAGCGTGGTCTTCCCAGAACCGCCGGACACCGTGCTGGAACTGATGCAACACGGGCGATCGTTCGGGCTTGTGGTGAACTGGGTGTCTCATACCTGACTACCTATGTATTTTCGGCTGAAAACTGGGGACGGCCAACGATAGAGGTTTCGATGCTTATGGATCTTCTGGTCGAAATGACTCGTCGGGAGATTGCAAGTCTCAATGAAAATAACGTCCGTTTACACGCCATTGGAGATTTATCCCGTCTTCCGCCCAAGACCCGCAAGGAGTTGATTGCAGGAATTGAAGAAACTCAGAAAAATACCGGATTAAACCTTATTCTCGCTGTCAGTTATGGTGGCCGTTCCGAAATTGTCAATGCGGCGAAAGCATTTGCGGCTGCTGCGATTAAGGATAGCTCACTGATTGATAAACTCGATGAATCACTTTTCAGCAGCTATCTTTATACTCATAATATTCCTGACCCGGAACTGATTATTCGAACCGGTGGTGATATGCGTATCAGTAATTTTCTGATATGGCAAGCTGCTTATGCCGAACTCTATGTCACCGATACCCTATGGCCGGATTTTAATAAAGAGAGTCTTATAACTGCAATAGAAAATTACAATAAACGGGATCGACGATTCGGGAAAGTGAAAGAGTGATTATGTTTTCAAACCTGGGGAAACGATTGCTTTTTGTGGTGTGGGCGGTACCGCTTGGTTGGTGGTTTGTTAATTCATCTTTTAATCTCGCCGGTTGGATCTCTCCTGATATTGTCATCTTGCCTGCATACCTGCTGATTATCACCTTGACAATGCTTTCATGCCATGAATACATGAAAATGCTTCAGATCTTTTATCCCGTGAATGCATTCTGGTTGAGCTATTTGTGGCTGGGACTCCAGTTCTATCTCTATTTCGATAAAGATACCAATCTGCCACTTCAATTGAGCTTGTATTTACTTCTCGTGATTGTCGCCCTGGAAACTTTTGTATGGGGCAAAAATAACAAAAGAAGACGATGGGTGCGAGCGAGTCTGCTGTTTATTGGCAATGTTTTTCTTTATATGGGTGCATATTCATTGATGAGTATGTACAGGGAACCGTTCCAGACTCTTTTTGCTCATTTTAAGCCGGAGATGCTCTCTCAGCTTGGGGTTGTGATCGTTATCGGTGCAATATTCATGTGTGATTCTGCTGCATACCTTGTGGGATCGCGATGGGGCAAAACCCATTTCAGCACTATCAGTCCAAAGAAAACTATCGAGGGCAGTGTTGCGGGTTTGGTCGCTGCAGTTCTGGTTTGTGCTATCGGCTGGTATTTTCTGGCATCAACACACTTACCACAATGGTTAGGTATCGTCTTAGGTATTCTTATCGGTTTTTCAGCACAGATTGGAGATCTGCTTGTTTCCTTAATGAAACGGTATTTCCGCGTCAAGGATGCTTCTTCAATGATTCCAGGGCATGGTGGAATTCTTGATCGTTTTGATTCTGTGTATTTTACTGCCCCGGTTATCTCACTTTTTTCCTGGTTTGTAAATAGGTTTTTCGGATAGTTTCCTCCCTGAAGGTTTTTGTGATGCAGAAAGTACTGTTGCTTGGTTCCACTGGTTCAATAGGTCAAAGCGCTCTTAATTGTATACATCGATTTTCCAACCGGTTCAGCATTTGTGCTCTGGCTGCAGGTACAAACTTATCTCGTCTGATAGAACAAATTGAACAATTTTCGCCAGAGGCGGTTTACTTCGCTGAAAGTACCGGTTTGCAGGAGATTAAAACCAGGTATGGGAACCGTTTGAAAATCTTTGAAGGTCCTGATGGGCTTGAGCAACTGGTTAACAGTGTTCAATGTGACATTGTGGTCAACGCGCTTGTAGGGGCGGTCGGGTTACGTCCGACGATAGCTGCTCTCAAACTGAAACGCCGGGTTGCACTTGCCAATAAGGAAAGCCTTGTAATCGGGGGAGATTATATCAAATCGCTTCTGGCGCAAGGGTATGGTGAATTGATACCTGTCGACAGCGAACACAGCGCGATACTTCAGTGTCTAAATGGTTCATCTCACTCGGTGATCGAGTCTATAATTTTGACTGCTTCAGGTGGTCCATTTCGTAATCTTCCAGTTGAGGATTTTTCTAAAATCACACCGCAGCAGGCGCTCAAGCACCCGACATGGGAGATGGGTAAGAAAATTACCATCGATTCTGCTACCCTGATGAACAAAGGGTTTGAGATTATCGAAGCGCATCATTTGTTCAATCTTTCATACGATTTTCTTCGAGTCTGGATTCATCCTCAATCGATTATTCATTCGCTGGTGGAGTTTCATGATGGGGCGATTCTGGCGCAATTGGGATTGCCTGATATGGAGCTGCCGATTCAGTATGCACTTACCTTTCCGGAGCGTTTGCCAATGTGTGGTAAACGATTATCATTGCCGCAGATAAAATCACTGGATTTTGCTGATCCGGATTTGAATAAATTTCCGTGTTTAAGAACCTGTATCGAGGCTGGGAAAATTGGTGGGACAGCGCCAGCTGTAGTTAATGCAGCCAATGAGATAGCGGTTGCATCATTTCTTGCGGGAACTATAAAATTTACTGATATTGCTGAAATGACGGCATATGCATTGCGTACTCATAATGCGGTCCCTGCCAGTTCCATCGAGGTTATTGAGCAGGCTGATCATGAGACAAGAAAAAACATTCTTCAATCATATTTTTCAGAAAGCGCGAAATAAAAGGTGTTATCGATAATTTCAATCATTTTAGGGTTACTGGTACTTGGTGTTCTTGTATTTATTCATGAGCTTGGCCATTTTCTGGCTGCAAAATCGTGTAAAATAAAAGTTCTGGCCTTTTCTTTGGGTTTTGGAACACCTGTATTCAAAAAAACGGTCGGTGAAACCGAGTATCGTATCAGTTCGATCCCATTTGGTGGCTATGTAAAGATGGCCGGTGAAAATCCTGAAGAGCGTACTGAGGGGCAGAGTTCACCTGATGATTTTCCGTCAAGGCCGATATGGCAGCGGGCATTCGTTGCGGTGGCGGGTCCTGCCGCGAATTTCCTGTCTGCAATGGTGATGCTATGGAGTATGTATCTATGGGGTGTTGACAAACCTGTATATCTTGAGAAGCCCGTTGTGGGGGCAGTTGCTGACAGTTCTGTTGCTGCTGTGGCGGGTATTCAAGCTGGTGACAGTATTGTCTCTATTAATGGGAAAAATGTTTCTTCATGGGAAGAAATTCAGTCGTCATTTGCTCAGCAGGAGCGCAATTATACGATTATCTATAACCGTGCTGGTACTGTTTCAGAAACTCAGTTAATTAATAAGTCAACTGGTAAAATGCCTAAAAGTCCGATTTTCGGTCTTTATCCTCCTCTTCCGGCGGTAGTTGGTTCAGTAATAGAATCATCCGCAGCGGCACAGGCCGGTTTTAAGACTGGAGATACAGTAAAGACAATTGATAATAGGCGAATCTACTCATGGTTTCAGCTTACATCAATTATCGAAAAGTCGAAAACTGATACACCACTCACTATTGTTATTTCACGCTCCGGTGAACAATTAACGATATCTGTCACACCACGTTACAGTGAAAAGGATAAGCGCAATTTACTTGGGATAGGTTTTGCTGAGGGTGATACTAGAATAGTCAGGTATGGTCCCGCAGAGGCTATCAACAAAGCTCTGGATAAAACCTGGGAATATACGATCATGATTTTTGATGTGATCGGTAAACTTGCTTCACAAAAAGTTCCGGCAAGTCAGTTGAGTGGACCGGTAGGGATTATTCCAGCATCGGGATTTATGGTGATGCAGGGACTTTCAGAACTGCTCAATTTCATGGCACTTATCGGAATAAATCTGGCCGTACTTAATCTGATGCCGCTTGTTATCACCGATGGAGGGTTACTGTTATTTCTGATTATCGAAGCAATCCGGAGAAAACCTTTATCAGTCCAGATGCAATCGAATATAAACAAGGTTGCGATTGCGTTTTTCCTGCTTCTGTTTCTGTATGTAACATTTAATGATGTCATGCGGCTTCCGGACATTTTTAAAATGTTCAAATAAGTAATGACTTTAGCTATGACCTGTTTTATTTTCAAAAGAGGCTAATGGTATACCATATTTTTGTTCCGGATGGTATGATGTTCAGGGACAATAAATATGAACCAGAATGTGTTTAAATTACTTTGCAATGAAAAACTACCCAGCATCATTGAAAGTGCGATATGGTCTAAAATTGTTATGAACACATTTCAATAAGAGGAGGCCAACATGAATCATCACACAAAAGCATCAAATGGTGAGTCCACCCACCGAAACTCATCAGCTGCCAGTCAGAACCTGTCGAGTGAAGAGTTAATGAAAAAAACTCGAAAATACAGGGTGGAAATGATGCACATTCAGAACTGTACAACAGATCTGATTCCTGAACCTGAGGAGGTTCCGACCGAAACAATCCGCATGGATGCATCGAAGGGTATTACAACCAGTTCGGGCCTGTTTCGGAAAAGTCAAGATACAGTTGGGGGAGAGTTGAGAGCTGTGGGGGATAGTGTGTTAAACAATACTGATAGTGGTATTGATCTCTCCATGGTGCAATCTCTACTTGGTGAGCAGCAGTATAATGTAATGCCTCAGAATGTAGTACCGTTTAACACTGATACAAGTGTTACGATAGAATGTGCAATTTCAAATGAGATGGTACAACCGGTAAAGGTGATACACGAAACGACTGATTTTTCGATGCTGGAGACAATCCAAACTACGGGAAATGTTTCTTCATTAATCGGAAATGATTTGCCTTATAATAATATGGAGCTTGAAGGTATGCGAAATCCTGCCGATTACGGAAGAAATTACGGGAACTCCAATGTTCCTGCTGATGCTCAGACTGCGATTCGTGAAGATCTTTACGAAACAAGCAGTCATGTTTTTGATTGCTATGTTGAAAATGACAGTTCCGGAATGCATAATCAAGGTTATGATCCATATCTCGAACCTGTGCAATCATCCTCTGGTGTTGTTGCTTTGGATGCGGCAGAAGATACAGATTCAGAAACAAAAGGCGCTTTTTTTGGGATTTTTCGGAGATGTAATGAAACAAGACAGGAACTTAATTGGTCCATCAGACAACTGGTGCGGGATTATCCACTTTTATCAGAACACGAACTGTTTGAACAGGTAAAAGATACTGAGCCGTTTATATCTATGAAACTTAATAAAAAACGGCTCGCAAAGATTTTGGGTCGACTGAAACTGGGCAGCGGTTATGAACGTTTTCGTTATTTTGTAAAGGCATAAGGGTATTGAGCTATGAGTAATCAGCAGGGAAATGTTACCTACGATTCAGCGTTGCATTTATATGATGAAGCGTATCGTCAGCACTATGAACAGGGCAATATCCCCCAGGCATGTATTTTATACCGGGAGATTATTCGCAACTTTCCAGATTCATTCGAGAGTGTATATGCGGTTATTCAACTTGAAAAGATCGGGATGCGTGAAGCGGTAAAGCATCTTAACAGTGGAGGCTGGGTTAAAACGGTTGCTATAATAGCATTGATACTAAGCATTATTGCTGCTGGGCTGGCTGGTGCAAGTTTTATGGCGACTTTCATGTCTTAAAAAAGGATTCTCGCATATGCATCCGATAGATACTGTTCACAATAAGGTCGCTGCCGGTTTTGTATTGAACCTCTATGGTGAATGGGTTCCGTGTAATAATGCTTTAGCTGCAAAGCAGCAGTTACTGCAGCATGTTTTTGCTGGTGAAGTTGAGGTGAATGGTCAATGGATCCCAATTAAACAGGCTGTTTCTCCTGTTTCTACTAAACCTGATTCCACAGATGAACAGAAAGAGTATGCCCGAACGTATAACGAAACATATGTGCAGCCAGATGAACCGGTGCTTCATAAAGGGTATGTAAAGCCCGAAAATAAACAACTGAATACCCCTCCCCTTACCTCAACAGAATCATATTCAGTTCCAGCACCTGAAATTATTCTGAAAAGAACGATTCAACTCAATGCTGATACTGTTTTGTCAATTTCTGAAGCAGATATCATGATGAATAAAGTCGTTGTATTTGCAATTGATGGATATCTGGATCAATCCAACAGTTCTATTGTTGCAGATGAACTTGTGACAAGAATTCAGGCTGATATACGTTTTCTGATTTGCGACTTTTCCCGTTCGACACTGATCAGCAGCGCCGGATGGGGTATGCTTGCTGCGGTAAAAGGACAGTTATCAAAAGTACATGGTGACCTTTTTGTAACATCAATGCCTCCCGATATCGAGGAAAGTTTCAGATTACTTCAGTTCGGTGAGGTGCTTAAGAAATGCACTACTGTTAACGATTGTCTCGTCAGAATAAAATCAGTAATTCAGCGCAGTATGATCGATTCGGCAACATCATATGTGCAAGGTGATCGTCTGACAGCTCCATCTGGAGCCCCACTTCCATCCGAGATGCCACTTCAGGAAAAAATAAAGGCAGTAATCGCCCAATATGGTTCAGTATCAATTTTCGAAATGGCGAAGATCCTCACCGAGAAAGAGTTCGGTAAGGAAAAAATCGGGTTGATAAAACTGTTTACAGTTTTAAAAGAGATGAATCTGGAGACAAAGGCCAAGCAGTTGCGGTTTTACCGATCGTGCTGAACAATTTACCTGATAATTTTAGTTGTGTGAATCTGATATCTTTACATTCTTGTAAGTCTTAAAAGGCTGATTATTGCCGGTATTAGAGCAAGAATCCCCAATACAACTCCAGCTGCACGCTTATTTGATTTTACAGATTCCTTAGAGAAGATGAGCTTGTAGGTAATACAGACCCGCGCTTGGTCACCAGTAGGGCGTGGAAACTCTGTTTCAGAAAGTTTGTTGATGATCTCCTCCGAAATGAGTTTATCACTTATAGTACTTTCGATAATATCAATATTTTCTGATTTGCCATGCCGGTTAATTTCGAAGTAAACACATACCGATCCATCAAGTGATGTGTCAAGTTCGAATCTTTGTTTATACAGTGTATTCATACTCGTTTTTATTGAAGACATGGTGTATGAAATATTGTAAAGATCATATTTTCCTGAAACTACTTTCATTTCACCATTTCCACCTGGACAGTCAGCTTTATATGAATCATACAGATTCAACTCGGGCAGGGCAGTATTATCAGATTCGAGACCAACAGAATGAATTAAAGAAGCTGATAAATTATCAAGGCTGTCAATGTCGTGTATTAAATTTTCAATGGAGAGACTTAATGAACGTTCAAGCAGGTTTCTGAATGATTCGTTCGTTGCACCCCAATTGGTACCCCCATTTTGATGTTCCAGATACTCTTTCTGAAAAATGGTGGCATTGTTCATTTTTACTGACGCTTTAAAAGAAACTTCACCCAGATATGAAAATGTGGCAGTTGTGTACACTTTTAGAATGGACCCATTAATAACAAATGATGAACCATCTTGAATACAATTCCTTTGAACGTTATACCCTGCACTCTGGAATCTGTTTTCGATCTCTTTGTTCACCCAATCCTTAACATCGTTTTGGGCGACAATATGTGCTATTGTTGTACCATAATTATTCTGAGTATGGCCAATTATTGTGTCTGGGCGCTTGTCTTCAAGTCCATTAAAACAGATAGTGTGCACTTTTTTGGGTTGTGTTTCATCTGTAGCTGCGATTTCACTATTACGCAATGTTATTGACCGTACTTTTGCAGCACAGCTGGTTAGTGATAACGTTAGAAACGCTAATAAAATTAAAACTATATTTTTAAAAATTACCATGAGGTTACCTTTTTTTGATGACATATATCTACTTGTAGGTGTTGTCTATCTAAAAATAGTGTTTATTCAGAGCTATTACAATAGGTGTAAAGCATTTTTTTAAGGTTCAAGAAAGTCACTTATCGAATCCCAGTACAACTTCTGATCCGCAATTTCCAGATCATTATGATGCGCCATTGGAATGGTCAAACACAAATGTCTTGTCCCCTTTAAAATGATTGTAAAGCTTTTTTCCCTGAGAAAAAGGTATGACTTCATCCGCAGTACCATGAATAAATAATATGCTCGATGAAATATTGTTTATTTTGTTGTATGAATCAAATGGATTCAATGTGAATGGCTTTAAAAAACCAAGACCCATAGCATCAGCAAGGTCTCTTCCGCTGGACATTGGAGTGACCAGTATCAACTTTTTAATAATTTTATTCTGGCAGAGGTTTACAGCAACCGCAGTTCCCAGAGATCTTCCAAAAACATAGACATCCTCTATCGGGTAGTTGCAGGTATTCAGCAGATACACCAGTGCAGATTCAGCATCTGCATAGACCCCTTTTTCAGATGGACGACCATCACTTTTGGAATAACCACGGTAGCTGACAATAAAGACATTGTATCCCAAATTAAACAGTTTCTTGCACCCCGGCATGCGGCTATACATGTTTCCGGCATTTCCATGGAAGTACAGAATAACCTTTTTGTTGAGATCGTTTTTGTAGTAGAGAGCTTCAATTGTCTTGTTATCTGATGTTTTAAATCGGACAAGTGATACATTTTCAGGTAGATGCTCTTTGGTGACAATATCTTTTTTATCTGGAAAAAAAGAAGCTTTGTTAACAATGAACGTACAGGAAAGAATGAATAGTAATCCGATCAAAAGTAAAAAAGGTAGATTTTTCAAGCATCCTCCGGAATTATTTTATTTATTAAATGGATTAAACCTGAAGTTCAGGCCACTCCAATTATTATCCACTTTCTCAATGTATTGTACAGCGCACTTGTGATTTAACGCAGTTGTAAAACAAATCGGGCAACTCCATTTACCACCTCTACCATTTTACTGAAATTCAGTTTCTCCATAGTGTCATATATCGTATGATAATTATTATTCCTATAAAAGGCTCCATCAGTGACCATGATTGCAGGCATTTTATATCCCCAGTAATTTCTATGATCAGAAAAGTCGATCCCTTGCATAAATGCAGGGGCTATGACACTTATACTTCTGATATTAGTTTGTTTATTGTACGTATTTCTGAGCTTTGTTGCATATCTGCCATATTTCATATTAGATGCGCAAGCGATAAAATTACCTTTTGTCCCATAGAAAAGCTTAAGTATTCCAAGAGGATACTCCTGCGACTTTTTCTGGTCGTTATAATAGCCGATCATATCATAACAAATCATTAGTTTGACTTTGATAAGATTATCAGAAAGGCTGGAAGCGTGCACATAGCTTCCCATGAATCTTGATCTGAAAAACGGGGGCTCTTCAAGGCTGTACGCAACAAATTCAATTCGATTTTTCAGGCTGTCTTTCATCAGGAATAACACTCTGGCGGTTTCCAGAAGACCTGCAATCCCCGATGCGTTATCATCGGCACCGATGCTCTCGCTGAAGACATCATAATGCGCTCCTATAACAATAAGATCTGTATTTGGTGGACCAACAGATGCGATTACATTGCGATACGTTTTCCCTCTGGCTTCATAACATTGTTCGGAAACATGCTCAAAGCCATATTTAATAAATTCTGACTTGATATAAGCGGCAATAGAATCGAGAATGTAGGTATTTTGATAATTTCTTGGTTTTGATGTGGAGGTTAATACCTTGACGTGTTGTTTGAGTTGGATAGAATCGGCAATCAATAGCGAATCGGCGGATAATGGCAGGTGAAGAAACGAAAGAAATGCTGTTAATCCATGTATTATGGTTTGAAAAAGTGTTAATTTATTTACTTTCATTTTCCTATCCTAACAGGTTAACCTGTAAATGTACTTCCTATGTTATCTTTGTTCACTAAGTGGAAAACACATCAATTTTTCAGACTTGGAAAAAGGGTTGGTAATTACAATCTGTAAGTAACTGTACACCTTGTAACCTTCTTCGATCTTTAAAATCTGACATAAGCCGTGCTTTCGAAATGTAGTAACTTCAGAACTCACTAAAACGGCTCAAAACGTGCCTATCCCATCGCAAGTTTAAATCCTTCTGGAGATGCCAATTGCAGCGTGAATGTTCTGCCTGAGCCGTCAGGTAGAAGTAACGGTTTCTGTTGTACCTCATCAAGG
>JBNKZD010000242.1:0-17414 GCA_050301235.1 Chitinispirillaceae bacterium
AGAGATCATTTTTTATGAACATGCCACCTTGCACGAGGAAGTCCAATGGCAGGTAAAATCCTGCTGAGCCGTATGCCCAGATATCAGCATCATGGTTGTTACCAAAGGGGGGCGTCTTGTTATCTGCAGGGGGAAAATTGAACTGATCTGCATGTTCCAATTGGAATGAACTGATACATGATGTGATTACTGTGTTAATCCTGAACCACTCAAGTTCCAGATCCCAGGATCCCTCGATTGTGTTAAGTGATAATGGTCGTACTGCTGTTCCCGACTTCAACCAGGGGACGGGTGTTGCATGGGCATTCATATACAGTGCATTTGAATAACCAGCATAGAGATCTCCCGGTCGTCCACTGAGGGTGATTCCGCCTGAGGTCACATTTTCGGAAGGAACACTGTTTTCGGGGAAAAGTGATTGGTCGGTAACACCCCTGTATTGATTATCAATGTCAAGGATTATTTTATCATTAATGAACTTTTTCGCGTGAAATCTTGACACACCAGTAAAACCTTCAGAGCCGCTGGAATCAAGGTTTATGTTACTGTCAACATGAACGTAAGACGCTTTGCCATCGTACTGAAACAGCGACTCCTGAGCGCTTTCGATTGTAGTAATGGATGCCAGTACAATTACTATTAATGAACCTTTTTTCATTATCTGACCTGAGTATGTAAATGGTGAATAGTCTTGGGAATTAATAAATTGCTTCTGCCGGGCATACTTCTACACATCTGCCGCATTCAACACACCTGGTTGGATCGATGACCGCTTTACCATCAATGAATCGTAACGCATCAACACGGCAGACTCCTTCACAAATCCTGCAACCGGTGCACTTATTTGACTGAACGGTCAGGTATGCATTCTGTGGTTGCATGCACCCGGAAAGTAGCATGGCAAGAGTGAAAAATAATGTTATAGTTATTGAATGACGGTCTGATCTGGTTTGCATTTAACAATTGCTCCAAAACTACATGTTGAATAACAAAGCATACATCCGGTACAACTCTCTGCATCGATATATGCTTTTTTCCGGGAATATCGTACAGCGTTTACGGGACATACTCTGACACAATCTTTACAGCCTGTGCATTTTGGCTGAAATATTTGTAATGAGTATCGAAGCCGTGCTGCTGCAGGAAATATCATCGATGTTCCAAGGGAAAAAAATAATGTAAGCAATGATCGTCGGTTCATGGATTTACTTTCTCAATGTTTCCAGATGATTGCACCAAAATGACAACGGTCAATACATAAGCCGCACCGTAAACACTGGCTGGGATCGATGACGTAAACTGTCTGGTCTTCATATACCACGATTTTTGAAAGTGCTTTACCATAACGAGGGCATGCACTGATGCATTTATCACATTTGGTGCACATGTATTCATCAATTACCAGTGATGCCGCTGTTGTATTATTCCCTATACTGTTAACGGTAACTTTATTAACTGTATCCGAGCAGGTTAGATATAGCAATGATAATATAAGCCCAAAAATATAGAGTGTTTTCATTTGAGTTTTCAAAACCACACGTTAAAATATTGTTTATTTGTCAGCTTTCATGGCATTTTTTTTACTGGTATGCTCTTTTGTACCCGAATTGTCCTTGCCCTGATCAGGCTTGACTTCAGTTGTGCTGATTGCTTCTTCCGGACACTGTTCTATGCAAAGACCGCATTGTGTACAGAGGGATGGATCAATTTCATGGATACTTTTCCCATCTTTTTTGATTACTTTGATAGCTTCAACAGGACAATTTTTGATACATTTACCACATTGTGTGCAAACCGACTGGTCAATGAAATGTATCATTTTTGTTTTAGCTGCGAAAACTCCAAGTGCCAGGACAAGAGAAAAAATGATGATATAGATTTTGTTAAGTCTCAAGATAACTCCTTTACTATAATTATTGTTTATCGAAGTGATAGTGCGCCTCTTCTGCAGCGTGAAACGCACTTACCGCACCCATTACATTTTGAAGGATCGATTACAGCTTTTTTGCTTACAATAGTCAAAGCCCCGACATCACAGGGCAGACATTCCCTGCAGCCAGTACATACGGATGTATTCACAACTGCTATTTTTTTAACAACGTTTTGTGTTGTTCCGGATACTGAGTTTGATTGTGCCGATTCGACGGAACCTTTCATCGATGATACTTTGTAGTATCTGGTGGTTGCAGCGGACAGACCTGTGTGAGTATAGGTAGTGGCAGTAATTGATGCAAGTTGGGTGAATGAGTTGTTGTCGGTGCTTGAGTAAACTTTATATCCTGTTGCATCTGTCACACTGTTAAACTGAAGTGTAATGGAGTTCGTCGTTGTCGCACTGACTCTCAGACCTGATGGCGTTGCGGGAGGTGTTACCTGTGTCGTAGCACTTGATGTTGCAGACCGGGCGGAAACACCATCAGCATTATATGCTGAAATCGCATAGTAATAAGTTGTGCCAGTTTGAAGATTTTGATCTGTTAAAAAGGTTGTGGTGACAGTATCAAACACCGTAAGAGAACCTGATGATGTTCCTCTGTAAATAATATATCCCTTCGCACCCGAAACCGCATTGAACTGAAGCTGAATGGATGTTGATTGTGCAGTAAGAGTCAGTCCGGTGGGGGTGGGTGGAGGATAGGAGGCATTTAATGTTTTTGCACTTACACTTGAAGAAAACGGCGAAGTTCCTGATGAATTGGTTGCAGCAACAGCGTAAAAGTAAGTTGTTCCTGAGATCAGGTTTGAGTCAACCAGGGAAAGTGAATTAGTTGTTGTAATTTGTGTAAGTGAACCTTCATTTGTCCCTCTGGAAACGATATACTGGGTCGCAGTCGCGACTGACTGAAACTGGATTCGGATCGCGCTGGAAGATACAGCCGATACAGAAAGGCCTGTTGGAGCCGCCGGTACGGCCAGCTGTGTTTTTGCACTCACTGTCTGGCTCCTGAGTGATATACCCTCCCTATTGAATGCCGCAACTGCATAGTAGTAAGTTGTACCAGACAGAAGTGATGAATTAGTAAATGATGTTTCTGTTATGGTATCAACTATTTCAAGAGAATTTTCTGATGTTCCCTTGAAAATAACATATCCTTCTGCATTGGAAGCTTCATTGAATTTCAGAAAAATTGAAGTAGTTGACTGCGCGGTCGCAACAAGACCTGTTGGGATAGATGGAACTATTGCACCAGATTTTATTGATGTAACAGCTGACACAGCTGATGTATCCGTTCCATTAGTGGCAGCAACAGCATAATAATAGACAGTATTCTGAAAAAGATTTTTGTCTTCAAATAATGTCGTCATAGTTATACCGATACTGTTAAGTGAAGAAGCAGAAGTCCCACGGTAGATGATATAACCGGTTGCATTTGAAGCAGGATTGAACTGAAGGTTGATTGATGTGGCTGAGGAAGATGTTGCAAACAAGCCCGAAGGGATTGAGGGAAGTGGCTTTTTAACGGTTACACTAACACATTCAGATGGTTCAGATTGCTGATTGATACCCATTGCAGCAACTTTATAATAAAAGGTTGCTGGGCTGCCGAATGATGTGTCTGTATAGGTATTGTAATCTGTAGTGTCAATTGATACCATGTTGGTAGATGATGTTCCTCTATAGATTATATAGCTGATGGCTCCCTCTGATTGCTGAAATGCAAGTTGTATTGAACCGGATGGGAGTACCTGGGTTGTAAGACCTGATGGTGCTGCAAGAGACGATTTTGTAATTTGAATTTTTATCGATGGGGAAAGTGAGGATTCTATTCCGCCGGCGGCGTTAGTGGAAATCTTGAAATAATTCGGTATACCAGTGTTTAATGCTGTTGTAAAAAAAGTGTCGCTGACAGTACCGGCAGGTGTGTAGTTACAACATTCATTTTCTGATCGGTAGAGATTGTATCCGGTAGCTCCGATTGAAGAATGCCAGTAGATATTGATAGTTGAATCATGAAGGATGCGATAGTTAATAGTTGATGGTGGTTCTGGAGTAGTGGAAACATTCTGATTATCGGATATCGCTGAAACCAGGCTCGTCGGGTCAGATATTCCATTAAGAAATTGTGCTTTTACCTGGTAATAATATGTTGTACCTATAGAATAATTATCTGTTAAAGAAAGCCCTGTTACTGTTTGCAGTTTCTCAGGAGTAACAAGAGTATCTGCAGTTCGATATACAATGTAAGATACTGCGCCAGCACATTCACTCCATGAGAGTTGAATGGTAGTAGCATTTGTAAGTGTTACCGAAATTTGTGATGGCGGAAAAATAGGGGTGGGATCATCTGGATTAAGTAGAATGGCAAGATTTTGACCTGCTTTAATCGTTTCTTTTGAAGAAAATACAAGAAGTTCATTCTTATATCCCTCTATGTGCAGTTGCGACTGAACGTCTGCTGGTACGGCGATAGAGAGACCTTTGCTTCCGTGCTTTTCATAGTAGATAACCGGTTCTGCATCTTCACTGGTAATCTCGATCCGATAGACGTCAATATCGATGTCATCAGGCAGAATCACAGGTATTTTGTTAATGGCAATATCCGGTTCTGTTTTACCGGGCGATTCAATATTGCAACCAGTAAAAAGCAAAATTGAAAGACTCAACAAAACTCCTGAAAAAAAAAACCGCATAAATGTTTCTCCTGAAACAATTATCTTTTTAACACTTATTTTAGCAACAATATACGACCATAAATTTCCTGTTACTACAATTTTTTTTAGAATACTATAACCTGGGGTCAGGTTTTTTTACTTAATTCCTGAGGAATAGGAACACTTTGAATTTGAAAACAGGTATATCCCAGACTGGTGTTCTGTAAGCTTATATCCCTGTCTGATTATTAATTTAAAGAGTGAATCAAATGCAGGGTGGTTTCCGGTTCTCCAGCTATACGATTCGTCAGCTGTATCAATTAAAATAAATTCCGCGATATTTTCAGTACGTTTACTGAAATATCCGGTTTCCGGAAGGATATACATAATTTTACGATTCCCAAGGTAGGGGGTGAATGATGGGGTTACTGAGATCGGTACATCATCGGGTACTCTGTCAATCATTTTCCTCGCTATACGGTCCTTGTGATCCGGAATGTATTTGTACGTTTCTCTCCAGAACCGATGTCCGAACGGGGTAGGGCCATAGAAAAAGGCTGATATGCACGATGCTATAAAACAATAGATTAGCATTTTTTTTCTTTTCTCGGAAGTGCATTTTTTAAGAAAATGAATAAAACCGATGAACAGGAATGGTAGTGTAATACTTAACCGGTGATTAGATATATCCATTGATGTCAGCAAGTCTTTCGGCAGCAGCAGGAGTAAGGCGCATAATGTTGAAATGTCAAATAGAGGGAGAAAAAACAGTGGCATTAACATATAAAACAGATTATTACCATTGGATGCCAACATTCTGATAATTTGCAACGGATCACTCCGGATAAAAGCAGCTATTCCGCTGAAACCTCTGTCACCTCCTATCTGGCTGAAATGCATGGAGAGCATTGTTGTTCCTTTATCAGGATTGAACCATGGATTAATGATAAAATAACAAATGCAAAAATATATGATACCTCCAAAGATACAGGTTAAACTGTATTTCCAATCCTTATAACGTAATAAAATAAGAATACCCATTGCTATTACCGCGATTGCAGCATATTCTTTGCATGCCAGTGTGAGCAGTATATATAGCCAGAATGTTTTCTTCTTATTTTTAACATAAGTAAGATAAGCTCCGAGAATGAAAGGTATAACGAATGGATCTGCGTTAAAATCTTTTAGTGCAATAAAATGAAGAGGGGTATACATCGCATATATTATTGTCACCAAAAATCGTTCATTATCTGTAACAAACTCCTTTGCTAATATGTCAATAATAAAAATCGAAGTTGTTAAAAAGATTATTTTGATGATGAGTAATAGCTCAGGATTACCGGATATGAGATAAAGAGGTGAAAACAGCAGTAATATCCATTCAACGTGTCCACTCAGCATCGAGACATTCGGCCAGTTATGATTAGTCATGATTGAAGCATTGGTAATCTCTAACAACCGGCCTTTTGAAGTGTTGCATATTGCCTGGTGAATCATTCCGAAATCGAACCATTCGAACGTGAATGATGTGTACATCGCATGTAACATTAAACCAAATAATCCCAAAAAAAGAGCTGCAACAAACCAGACATAATAGTTAAGGATTGGATACCTGCTTTTTAAGGATGAGATGTGGATTTTCTTGATTACTCTGTAACCGCACTCTGAGAGTAGAATTACTAATAAAAAGATTTCAGCAAAATAGAGAAATGAAAAAGAGGGGATGACCTTTCTTGTGATGTGTAATACTGTTAAAAGTATACAATAGAGCAGCATGCTGTTCATTGGCGTTGGTACTATGTTCTTATTTGAAGTGCATTTAAAAAATAGAGTAAAAAATTGAATTTTAAAATGTTAGTTTTAAAGTATAGGTTGAATTACCGGTTTTTACAAGTACAATATCTGTTAAGATCAGTATTCAATCATATAAGCCAAGAATGTGTAAATTTAATTATTACAGGAGGTTACATAGATCATTGAGATGTTTTCATTTTAATTATCGTGCTTATAATTGGTAATCAATATATAATATTCCATATCAAAATTATTATTCACATGAGGTACCTGTTAATGAAACATACAAATTGTTTCTGTTTTCAATTCCCATTAGGATTACTACCCGGAAATGTGTTATTAGTATTCAAATAAAATTTGAACGGTAATTAATTGGTATTGCTGGCAAAGCTATAAAAATCAGGTTGCAATATGAACTCAATATATAGAATTCTGATTGTTGAAAACAATAGTGAGACCAGAGACAAAGTAATGAGCACTCTGGAAAATGAGGGATACTTTGTGAAAGTGGCATCAGATTCAGATAGTGCAACTGAGTTGAATATAACATTTAAACCACATCTACTAATAATCAGCCTTAAAATACCTGAAGGAAACGGTTTTGAGCTTGCAGAAAAACTCAAAATACGTGGAGGAAAATTCAAGGTTATTTTTATTTCATCAGATGAACAGAGTGATGAAATTAAAGACGTTTTCAGGTTCGGTGCAGCTGGATATCTGGTGAGACCGGTTAAATGTAAAGATTTGATTGAACAGGTTCATTATGGAATAGAGTGTTTGAAAATTCAGGAAACAGATGACAGGTATCACAGACAACTTGAAAAGGAAGTAAGTGAGAGGACTGTAGACATTTCCCAGACACTTGAAATTGCAGAGTATCAGAGCCGGCAAATTGACTTGCTTTTGAATTGCATGTCGGAACCACTTATCTCAATTGACTTTGAAAATAAAATTATGCTGCTTAATGCTGCATCTGAAAAATGCTTTGGATTAAATCCCTGTGATTGCCTGGGAATGAATTTTTCGGATTATTTTACTGATCACAATCTCATTCGAACTGTATCTTCTATCACAAATCACTTTACTGATACCGGAGAAGCGATTTCGGTCCCTTCAGTGGTTACAAAAATTAATGATAGAATCTATTCTGTTTCGATCAATATCCTGAATAACCATATAGATAAGCCATCCGGTTGCGTACTGCTTTTCAGTGATCAGACTGAGCTTTACAGATCCTCACAGTTGCGATCAGGGTTTCTTACGCTAGTTGCGCATGAATTCAGAACTCCTTTGACAGCGTTACTGAACGGTCTGAATATTCTTAAAGACTGGCAAACCGATAAAATAATTTTTTTGGATGTTCTGGATATGATAAATTTATCAATAAACCGGTTTTCCAGATTGATCAACAATCTTTTAACATTTGCAAGCGTTCAAAGGCCAGATGCCACTCCAGTTGTGACAACCTTCAGTTTTGTTACCTTAGTCAACTATGTCAACGATGTGCTTGAAAGCTCGGCAAATGAGAAAAAGATTGAAATCATTCATATCTATGATGCAGAATTTGATCTGATTGCGACAGATGAGCAATTGCTCAGGAATTCGCTGGAATCGATAGTTGATAATGCGATCAAATTTTCGCCAATAAATAGTACCGTTAATATCAGAAGTTCATTATTGTATTCTAATGGCCAACATATATTAAAAATTACGATTAAAGATAATGGGCCGGGAATTCCGGATACGAAACTGAAAAATATGTTTGAATGGTTTACTCAAGGAGATGAAAGGTTATCCCGAAATTATAGGGGGGTAGGAATTGGTTTGCCATTATCCTTGCGTGCGATCGAGATTTTAAGGGGGACACTAGATTATTCGCGTAATGAGTGTGGAGGAAGTTGTTTTACTTTGAAAGTTCCGGTAGATTTACAGGAATAGCATTGCAACATTATTCAGGGGCATTTATGCATGAAAAAAGTTCTTATTGTAGATGATGAACCACTGCTTGTCAAATCAATGTGTCTCGTTTTAAAATACAAAGGTTTTGATGTGCAGGGAGTGATGGATGGTTTCGAAGGGATCAGAGCTGCAGAGTCGTTTCAACCGGATTTCATAATCCTCGATGTAATGATGCCTGGAATTGATGGGTGGGAAACTTTGAAACGACTTCAAAATAATGATAAAACCAGTCATATTCCGGTTATTATCTTTACCGCAAAAGAGTACTCAAACGGTACTAATCTGGCACATCAAGCAGGAGCTGCCGATATGGTAACAAAACCTGTTGAACCAGAAATACTGATTTCATTATTGAAACGATTATCCGACGAATAGTTGAAAGGATTTTTCTATGCAGGCTACATTATCGGTTTTACAGAAATTCGTAGATAATTTACCTGAAGGAGTAATTGTACTCGATGAAAAGGGTGATGTTCTGATATATAATGATGAAGCATTAAAACTTCTTGATAAAACAGTAGAGGATCTGCTTTTAAATCCATTGATAGAAAAACCATATGCTGAAGAAATTAAAAATTCCATTAATGGAACCGGAACTTCAGGAAAATCACAACTTATTCTGAAAACAAAAAGCAGGACTTTAAGCTGTTCAATAAAAGTAGTTTCTGATCTTGTAGGGAAAGGAACGCAATCAATTCTTACATTATCAGACACATTTATTTTAAACAGAATAGCAGAACTTAAAAAGGAATATATCAGCACTATCATTCAAAAAATTCGGGCTCCTGTCGCGACATTAAAAACGACTATATCTGTACTGAATGAATTAAAATGCAAATCCAGCGAGAGAGATGATGTAAATGAATTGCTCCAGATGACGCATCATGAAATCGACAGGTTAAATATTTTACTTAATAGTCTGAGAGATGTATTTGTTATTGAAACAGGACTTACAGACAATGACCTCACTATAGAGCAGTTTACGGTTTTAAGCGCCTGTGAGCATGCAATTCAGAAACTTCTCCCTGTTTACCCCCATTCATATGACAGAATTAAAATTGAAGGAGAGCTTCAATGTGTAATTTCTGCTGATTTTCAGCGTTTCAGCCGTGTTTTAGAACTTGTGATTGATAATGCACTTGTTTTTTCAAACGATATAATCAATGTGACAATTCGGTCTCAGGGCCAATATTCTCATATTCAGATAAAGGATTATGGAATCGGTATAAGAGAAGAAAACATGACCTGTTTATTTACAAAGTATTTCAGGGAAGACAACCTGATAAACCGGAATGTTCAGGGTAACGGGCTGGGATTGTTTATAACACGTGCATGGGTTGAGTCGATGGGGGGATCGATATCCTGTGAAAGTGTCAAGGGACAGGGAACAACCATTACCATAACAATTCCTGTTTCAGAAAGGTCTACAGATGAGTAATGAAAGCATTCTTGAGAAACTGGAATTAATAGAAAAACTTCCGACACTTCCTGTTGTGGTAAACCAGATTACGCAGCTGATACAGAGTAACCGTTCAAATATGGCTCAGATTGCAGCAGTCATTGCAAGGGATCAGGCTATTGCTTCACGAGTCATTAGACTTGTAAACTCAGCCTATTATGGGCTTAAAACCAGGATTACTTCAATTCAACAAGCTATTACGCTTCTTGGACTTAATGCAGTAAAAAATATTGTTATCGGTGTTGCCATTGTGAAAACTTTTAAAGAAGAAACCGGTTCAGCATCGATGTTTGACCGTCAGAAATTCTGGTTATCTACATTCTTCTGTGCACTTCTTTCAAAAAGCATCGCACAGCATATTGGTTCAACTAATACTGAGGATTATTTTCTCGCCGGTTTACTTCATGATGTAGGAATACTGGTACTCGATCAATTTTTTCATCAGGAGTTCAAGGATGTAATACGTAATTGTTTACAAACGGGTGACAAGCTCTTCGATGTTGAAAACAGGACTTTGGGGACGAACCATTGTGAAATTGGTGAATATCTTGCTAAAAGATGGAAACTCCCGGAAACGCTGACAAATTGCATTCGGGCCCATCATCAGCCATTATTCGCATTGAGAGATCCTGATACATGTATCAACCTTCTTCTTAGCGTACACCTTGCAGATTCCTTTACTCAAAAAGTTGGATTTAATATCGGAATAGAGTGTGCAATACCACAACCATCACAGGTTGCAATGCATAAACTTGAAATCAATGAATCTGTCATAAATGGTCTGGCTGAAGATGTATCCAAAATTACTTCTACTGTAATGAGAGAATGGGGCATTCAGGGGTAACCTGTATGAATGAAAATAATAATAAAAAGCCAAATGACGATTCTGATGCTCTATTTGACAGGTTGAATGAGCAGTTAAAAGATATCGAGTGGCAGGAGATACTGGATAATGTTTCAACAGATAGTTTACTTGAGCAAGGTTTGATTGCGGATGATCCAATTTCAATCGATAGAATCCACCATGAGAGGGAAATAAAACGCTTAGGTTTATTGCTTGCTCCGGGTATTGAATATGTTGAAATACCTGTTAATACCAGATGGGAAAATATTTCAATTGAGGATATATCACATTTAGATGTCATCAAAAAAGGGACTCTGATAGGATGTTATAATCCTGCTATCAAGACCAGACCATCGATCGGCAATAATATTGCAACAGAAAACTCTGACAGCAAAGAACAGTTAATTGCTGCCATTAATGGTCGCCTGCTCATTTCCGGAAATACTTTACATGTTTATCCCGAAGACATTGACTGTACTGTGCATTTTACTGTGTCAAAAGATAAAATGAATGTTTTTATGGATTGTACTCCAGCATTTGGTAATGGCATTCCTCTAACTATACAAAAGGTAAGGGATCTGTTAAACAGTCAAAAAATTATCCGTGGGATTAAAATAAATGAAATAGAAAAAGCAATTACAGATGCAAATAAAAGTCTCACCCCACAAAAGAATGTACTGATTGCAGAAGGTACATTTCCTGTTTCCGGAAAAGACGGTAATGTCAAATTTAATTTCGATATGGAACAGAGAAAATTTGATTTCACCATCCTGCCTGATGGAAGGATTGATTACAGAAGTTCTTTAAACCTGCTTCTTGTTAAAAAAGGGGAACTTCTGGCGGTAATAGAAGACCCTTTGCCGGGTGTACCGGGATCTGATGTTTACAATAATTCAATCCCGGCAGAAAGCGGTATCCCTGCAAGTATTATTCCAGGGAAAGGTATTGATGTTTCACCAAATAAAAAAGAGTTTATTGCTAATACCGATGGCTGTATCATGTATAATCGACCTTCGTTGTCAGTCGTAGATTCATATGTGGTAAAAGGAGATGTTGACTATTCGACCGGTAATATTAATTTCAATGGAATTGTAATTGTGTGCGGTAATGTCCCGGATGGTTTCGAGATCAGGGCGGAAGGTGATATTATTGTTTTTAAAAACGTTGAAGCTGCACGACTTATTGCCGGGCGTGATATAATTATCAAGGGTGGTGTACAAGGCAAAGGTAAAGGGCTCGTCAATGCGGGACGTGATATTTACACAGACTATGTACAGAATGGAAGGCTTGAAGCGCAGGGGGGAATAGAAATCGGTAATTTCTCAATTAACAGTTATATCGCTACCACAAATCAATTAAAGCTGCTGCAGAAACGTGGCGCTTTTATAGGTGGTGAATTATATGCTCTTAAAGGAATTGATGTACGTTCTCTTGGATCGGAACAGGGGGTAAAAACGTATGTTGAAATAGGCACAGATTTTATAGTACTGAAAAAGATCAATGAGCTAAACCAGGTCTTCACAATGCTCTCCACAAACCTCAGTAAAATTGATCAAACACTTAAGACTGTTTCCGCAGCACTGAAAAAAGATCCTTCACTTCTTTCTTCCCGAAAACCTCTGATTGTTAAAGCTCTTGCCAAAAGAAAAGAGATAGAAAATAACAAAAATATCCTTCAAGTCAAGATAGATCAATTAAAGGAACAGGCACAATATTGTGAACCGTGCTTTGCAAAAATATTAGATACCTGTTACACCGATGTCACGATAAAAATTCGAAACTGCCACACAACAATAACCAAACCAAGAAGTAACATCAGGTTTTATGAAGATACTGAATATGGGAGAATCGGGTGTAAGTTTTATTGAAAAGAAGATGTGCTGATAGGAATTTTAATCTTATTTTTGTTATACCTCGTTCGATACATCACTCAATGTTATTTTTGATAGTAAAATTCTATATCGATTTTTATATCGGGAATTCAATTATTTAAGAATCTGGATTAAAAAACTGATAATAGACCACTTTTTTAACTGCAGATTGGTTTTTTTCCAAAATTGAGGTATTTTAGTGTTTAATTGGATGTATGACATTTTTTAAATATCATTAAAGGGTCGATTATGGATGAGAGAGCTCGAAGAGAGAAAGACCGATACAACAGTAATACTATAAAAAGAGGAAATTACACTAAAATATTCGCTGGATCCAGTTACAGTTCTCAGTTATTGAGTGATAAGGTAACTGAGGTAATGAAAAACGGGAATGGCACCAATGTACTTGAAATAGGCTCAAATGCATTCATCGGCTGGGTTGTTGCAAGAGGCGTTAAACCCTCAAAACTTACCTGTATCAATATATCCGAATCAGAACTTAAATTAGGAACTGATTTTGTTAAAACCAACAAGGTCGATTTTCCTATAGAGTTTAAAATTATGGATGCTAATCAATTGCAATTTGAGGATAATCAATTTGATCTGGTTTTTGGTGGTGCGATTTTGCATCACCTTAATTTTGAAAATGCAATTAAAGAGGTTCATCGGATACTGAAACCGGGTGGTGTAATGATTTTTCACGAGCCATTGGCTGGTAATCCTGTTGCAAAACTGATTCGTCTGTTAACTCCCTTTGCCCGCACAAAAGATGAAAGCCCCCTTACTAAAAAAGATCTTGAGTATGTAAAAAAATATTTTACAACAGATTATGGTTTTTACCAGTTTTTTTCAGTTTTTTCAACAATGTTGTTTAACATTTGTGGAATAAAAGATACAAACCCGCTCAATAAGGCAATTATTTCATTGGATGTGTTCTTATCTGAAAATGTTCCACTTCTCAGACCCTTTTTCAGAGAAATCCTTTTGCACGGAACTAAGCGGATTCCAGATTAAGTAAGATGAAGAATTACGATGGTGATAATATTGAAGCGTAGTGATCTGCATCACTACGCTGAAAAATGAACTGAAATGGGTTCTAATTCATCGGTTTAAAAACTACTGGAAATGTTCCATTCATTTTTAAAGCCTGCGGGTTTTGCTCATCAGCTACAAATACGAACCTGTCATCAGGATTGCCAGCTGCAGCAACGCTGATACCTTTTTTCTGCGGGTCCTGCGGATCAGTCATAATTGACAGTGATGCCGGATTGATAGTAATTGGATTTGCATTGGGATCCATGAGCTTTACCTGATTGCCGGAATTATTCAATGCAGTTCGAACGACGGTCGTATCTCCACTGAAGGGGGCCATATTGATCGGCTGCTTTGGAATATCATTAACAACCGGCATATTCTGATCCATCAGCAGTTTTGCAAGTGTGGAATCTGAAGCAAGAAATGCAACCTTGTGTTCCGGGTTTTGTGCATCACTGATAACCCATCTATTCTGAACCGGCTGTCCGAAGGGTTCTTTACGTAATGATTGTGCTGATACTTTGAGGGTAAATGGATTCGGTGCAGCGACTTTGACACTGTTTTCTGAAAGGGTAAGTGCAGCAACTATAACTGCTGAGTCCCCACCGAAGAATCCCATAACTGGATTCTGTGTATTCGGCGGGTTCTGTGGATCAACTACTCCAGGACCTTTACCAGAGAGCGCGATGTAGGGTTTTCCTTCAATTTCTTTAATCATGATATTGAGATAGTCACCCATCTTTTCCATGATAAAGAATGTTGAAGTGTCAACTTTTGCTGTCCAGATATTCATGTTGGGTTGTTGTGCCACAGAGGTGATTGTCACAATTTGCTGGGTCTCGAGAATGACTCCAGCGTTTGAAGTGCGTTCTAGAGCTGCATCAACAGAATCCTTCGAACCGATATAAGGATTCGGACCCTGCTGTCCAGGTGTTGTCGCAACTGGCGGCTTCCGGTACCAGCCATTCCAGACACCTGCAGGTTTTATCAGATCGGTAATACCTTTAAGAAAAACGACATAATTGAATGCCTGTCTGAATGTACCACCATTGGGATTGCTCTGATTAAATTCGATGATGCCCATGAGTACCAGCGTATCTCCAGCAGCATTGTTTATCTTATGATAGTTTCCTTCAACCCGGTATTGCTTTGGAGATTGAGGGAGGTTGAAACCTAGAGATGGGAACTGTCCTGGAGACCAGAATGGGTTTTCAGAAATAATTGAGTCATCACTCAATACAATCTTTACCTTTGGAGTACCATTATCAGCAAATGACAATTCAAGTTTCATGTCAATACTTCCACTGTCGGGGCGTTTGATCTGATCTGCCGGTGGGGGGCCAAGATTGACGGTACCCTGCTGGTTTGGATTGATAATAACGGGGTTTGATGTGCCTGGATTCATGGTATTAAAATCTTTTATTGAATCCATCGACGCAAAAAATTCACCAACGCATGGGCCTCCGCCATTTTTTGTATCAGCAAGATCAACAGGTCCTCTGAGATTATTGCCATCTCTATGGAATCTGACTTTAATAAATTTGCCAGTATTCGGGCCGTTAACTATGCCCAGATAGTATACCCATTCGCCATTACTCCATAATAGTTTTTCCGAAAGATCGACACCGTTACGAGCAATACCTTCCAGTTCAGTAGTATCTACAAATATAAAGTTTCCGGTCGTATCTGAAAGCAACGAGAAGTTGATTCGTTTCCAGTTCTGGCCGTTAATTCTGATACCTCCGAAATACTCGCCGACCGGAACGGATGGTTTGATTGATTTTGATGGTTTTGATGTTGCATTCCATGGGTCTGTACCGAAAATCATTTCGATCTGATTCGGGAATCCGTCTTTGTCATCATCCATCGCCAATTCGGGGCGCCATTCAGGGCGTTTCTGAAGTGTGTCCGGAATATTGTCTTTTGGATTGACATCCAAAGGTGTGCTGCTGGCATCATCTACTTTCGTACCAGCCAGCTGTTCAAGAAAGTCGGCATATCCATCCAGGTCTGTGTCGAGAGTAAAATTAGGGTATGAACCGGGATCGTCCGGGGATGTGCCAAATGCTTTTTCGATCCAGTCCGGGAACATATCATTATCACGATCTGCAAACTGGTCGACCATATTGTTGTTCTGCATTGGAGGTACCTGTACCATTTGAGCGGCAATGTCGGGCATCTTATCCATAAGGGTAAAGATACCTATACCACCATGTGAACCAAAATCAGAGTCGGCGATGATATTTATTGGTGCTCCTGCAGATATTGCACTGGCAGTTGTATCGCGTATGCCAATAACTTTCCAAGTGTATACAACACTGTCATTTACGGCAAATGATGACAGCCGGGAACTGAACCTTGGAATTGGAATGGTGAGTGTTCTTGGATCAACAGCAAGAATCGTAGCACCACTATCAATTGAACCGTTAGCATTGAGTACCAGCTTGTTCTTTCGTGTAAAGATCAGCAATCCCTGGTTTTTGCCGCTCATTTCGTTTGAAATGGCTACTATATAACCTCCGATACCATCTGTTTTGGCCAACGACCATTGCAATGTAATCGGCACGGAAACAGAAACACTTTTCTGCTTTGGGCTTACAAATTCAATTGGACGTGTCTGTTCAAAATTCTGTATGACGAATGCTGTATCTTTGATGGCTTCCTGTTTAAATTCAGTTTTATTTCCGGAGTACAGTTGTTTTTCTGCAATTTGTACAACCATCCATCGGCCATTAAACAGTACCATTTTTGTCTGAAGAGCAGTTACCCTTTTTTCTATTTCTGGTGGAGGATTATCTGGATCCTTTATCGGAAATGGCCTTTTTCCATCAAGATACATCTCCTCCTCAATCAGCTCAATCATTACGATTGCAGTATCTTTACTGCCAGTTGTGTTGAGGTTTTTAATAATAAAATCACTCTTGACGCTGAGCATTATTTCCTGGGTTTCAACATTGGTCGTACTTTTGAGAAGTTTACCGAAGTTGGAAGGATCATTTTCACGTGAGTTTTCATCGATAAATGCTTTACTCATATCCGGAGCAAAATACAGAGTGTCCTTGTTATAGATTATTCCTCGATTGATATATTCAACAGATTGCGTGATGTCCACCTTTTCCATCGAGAATACATGGGGAATCTTGCCAATTCCTTCACCACCAAGATCCTCAAAATAAACGGAAGTAGTTCCTTTTGTCAGTTTCCATGTGATATAGCGCACGCCACTGACCTCCGGATAGTAAAAAACAGGTGCAATTATACCAAATTTTGCAAGCCGGTTACGCTGATCGATATCAGACCGGATCTGATCAAGGAATGTTGCAAGCTGGAGTCTCGTTGTTGTACCATCTTCTCCGGATTCAATCAGTTCGAATGACGGATGGAAATTTTGAGAAAATGCCTGAATATCACCTGCAACATACGCTCCCATAAACACTTTTACTGATGATGCCACCGCACCTTCAACGCCGGTTTTCTGTTCAAAGGTGTCTTTTGGTTGAATCACAAATGACAATTTGAATGCTGTTCCCAGGGAATCTCCCAGAAGGTCTTTGACAGCACTGGTAATAGTTAAGGTGTAAGATGAACTGTTCATCCAGGGCTTTTTATTGATAAACTTTGCACTGTTACCTTTTACTTCAAAGAAACCGGTAATTGTACTGTCAGTCGCTGAAGTCAAAGTGTAATTTTTATTTAGAGAAAGGACATCGACCGGACGACTGAAAATACACTCAACAGGAAATCCTGACGGGATGGTGTCGTTATTGTTCGGTGAAGAGGTTTTCATCGCAAACGGCGGTAATGCGGCAGTAGCTATTACTTCAAAAACCCCTGTGTAATCATTGTCAAGTTTGTTGAG
>JBNKZD010000243.1:0-78207 GCA_050301235.1 Chitinispirillaceae bacterium
TTTGCTGTGAGATTCTCTTTCAATAATTCCGAGTTTGCTTTTGAAGGGAAAACTTGAGACACAATTTGTTGAGTGATCACTTCCTAAAATGAATTTTACATCTAGCGCAATAGAACAGTAATGACCGATTTCTACTTTTGTATCATCATCACTGTGATCAAATATATAAATCCCACCATATGTTTGATTACCGATGTTTACTTTCTCAAGTCTGAAAATGTTTACGGGGTATGTTTCATTATGGGAATTAATCGATCGGAATTTTTTGGTAAACAATTTAAATTCACGTTTTCTTTTGATCAATTCAAATAACATAATAACTTTTCACTTTTTTAAAACTAAATGTATGTTCGAAAAACCTGAAACAATTTTTTTAAGTTCTAATCAACAATCGTGTGTCTGACAGTCCTATAAAAATTAAACTTACGATAAAATATTGGTAGTACGATTATTTGCACAACCAAAAAACCTAAAAACATCCAATTTTTATCGCAATACTTTACAAGGAGTAGTGTAGTCCCAACAGTAACTATTGATACTGCAATAGAAATATCAACAATAGGTTCCTCTTTATGCAAACGCATATACGTAGCCATTCCACTAATAATATATTGAATTACCCATGCTGATGTAATCATTGTTAATGGCACCATTGGAAGTATTCTTTTAAAAAATCCTATAGTATCATTAAATAAAAAAGCTAAAATTAAAAAACAACCTAATCCTGTCAATAAAACAAATAAACCGGAAATAAAACGTTTTTTAAATAGTATGTCTAAATTTCTCCAATCCATAGCAGCGGTCAAAGCATTCAACTGCGGGCTTCTGGAAGTCAGCCAAATATTGCTTATTGTAAATCCAGCCATCATAATACTCATTGTCAATCCAATTTTTCCTGCATATTCAGCGCCAAACTGGCTAAATGCAAGTGGTGTATAAATCTGAAACACTAGATACCCACTTGAAAATGTAATCGCATATTTCCAGAGTAGTTTAAAAATGCTTTCTTTCCAGTTATGATGATAGTCTTTTGTAAGATATGTCAATTGTCGAAAAAAGTTAGTGTATTTTAAAATCATTAAAATTAATAGTACTAATGCAGAAAATGCTGTACTTAAAGCCAAGGCAAACAGGTTACAATGGAAAATTAATGCTATAGCAATTGATGCAGAATTAACAGCTCCAGAAATGAATCTGATAATCTGGACTTTTGCCACTTGATTACACCCTTCAACAAATGAAAGTAATGACTGGCAGTAAAAATAAACAGCTGAGAAGAAAATATAAATAAGCCATGGTATCTGCCACCCGACCTCAGTATGTTTTGAAGTGTAAAGAAAAAAACCTACCAGATAAATAATTGGATAAACAACAATAACAGTCAGAAAAACCCATTTGGATGAAAAATTAAAAAGGGAACCAAGCTTTTTAATTGCAGATTCATCTTCGTTATCCTTAATAAGAAATTTACCGTTCACTATTTTGAGATTCTTTAACTCATGCGCGGCAAATTGTAATAAAATTGCTGTAAATCCAAGGTCCGCAAAAACAGACATTGCACAAATACTAATGAACGAGTACCAATAACCCTGCGTTTCTTCAGTTAAAAAATGCGCAATCAGGATCATGTTCAGTGGACCTGATAAGAAGCGCCAGAATTGATTGATGCCAGATGCTAGAAGTGCCTTATCGTGGAATAGCTTGTCAAGTATGTTTATTTTAAAATTATTTAAAAACAATATGCTTATACTCTTTAAAATTATTAAGTTGTAGTGTTAAATGGATATTAATTTGTTAAGTTTTTCCTTTGTACTTTTTACATTCAATCCATAGTATTCAATTTTTTCCTGGTAGGTCCCATAATTTCGGAATATTTCCCTTGGAAAGCCGACATTTTTAACTGTAAGTGCTCTATCTGGAACAGCTTCAATTATATCGTAAAGTAAACTACCCTTGAAATGTGGTTCACATACCAGAATTTTATCAGATTCACAGTTTTCGGCTAATGTTTTTTTGTCAAATGGTTCTAAGGTAGTGTAATACAATATGGTGACATCTTCATCTTTACATGCTTCAATAACCGTGTCCAACATTACCGAAACAGCAATTACAGTGGCTTTAGACCCTTTTTTAATGATGTTTGCTCTTCCGAATTCAACATTACATTCGTATTTGTTCGGGTGGTCGCTTATTCTGAAAAATGTTGGATGGCCATTTCTATATGTCTGTTTGAATAATTGCTCAAATTGTTTCGCAGTTCCAGGTGCAATGAACTCAACCCCTGGAATTAATTTTATTAACCCGACATCTTCAGCACAATAATGTGAATATCCATATTTTGAATAGTCAACAGCAGCTCCTGTACCTACAATATTAACTCCGGTTTTGTGATATGCGAAATCAAGCTTTATCTGTTCGAGTGTCCGTTCGATAAGATACGGCTGAATACCGTAAATGGTCGGGATTAATCCAGTTAAAGCCATTCCGGCTGCAATACTGAACATTCCATCTTCGTAAACACCCACATTCATAGCACGATCAGGATAATCTCTAAGGATTTCTTCTAATGCCCACATACCAATATCCACTGTAAAATATGTGGTATCTTTTTCATTTTTTATCATTTCATTGACTAATTTATAAAATGCTTTTCTCATGCTTGATCAACCTCTTTCATTAACATTACTAATTCTTCAGCGTTCGGAGACTTATGAAACCAAACAGATTTAGATATTAATGTATCGCTTCCATAACCTCTTACAGTACTTGCTATAACAGCCATCGGAGAGCCCTGTTTAGGCTTTTTTGATAAAATTTGATTCAACTCATTAAGATTATGGCCATCAACTTTATATGTATCAAAACCAAAACTTTCCAATTTTTTCTGCATATCTCCCATGTCAATCATGGCACCGACAGAATTATTATCATCTATTATTACGCAAAGATTATCTAATTTTTTACCAGCTGCGAAAATACAAGATTCCCACATTGTACCTTCATTAAATTCACCATCTCCACAAATAACAAAGACTCTTGATGGTAATTTTTTAATTTTCTGAGCGAGTGCTACACCGACCGCCATTGGTAAACCATGCCCCAAAGATCCAGCAGAATTTTCAATACCGCCATCAAATTTGGTGACATCAGCTTGATTGCTGAAACGCGAATTAAAAGTACCAATTTCATCAAAAATGGTATTGTTAAAAAAGTTTTTCTTTAGTAGAACAGCTTGCAAAGCTAAAGTTGCTTGACCTTTACTAATTAAGAAATAATCCCGGTCTGCATTTAATGCTATTGATGGATTCCAATTCATTATTTTATCATAAAGTGTCCAGATTATATCGATGCAGGAAAATGCACTTTGTAAATTCCCATCCTGACATTTATGAGATAGCTTGAGGATCAATTTTCTTAATTCTTTGGAGATTTCATCCATATAAAGAGAACTCCCTTTTTAAAATGTAATGATTTCAAATTTATTTAGTTTGTAACTTTCTGATATCTTCCAGGTAGGCGTTGGCAATTTCTTTTGAGAAGATAACTTTATCTTTCTCCGCTAAAGAGCTTAAAATCATAGAAATTATTCTGGTTGAAATTTTCTTTTCAAAACCATAATAATGAGCAAACTCTGGATTACAATCATGAATTGCAGTTAAAAAGTATGGAATCGAATAACCCCATGGCAAACTCTTATATATGTTTTCGAGATAATCCGAAAAAATCTCATACATAGGCTCAATATTATAGTTTGTATTAAATGAGTCATTAATATACTTCGCAAACAATTCAATATTAAGATTACCAGCACCGCGACCAATTCCATAGATACTTCCATCTATAATAAGGTCTCTTTCTAATTTTAGCTCAACAAGTGCCTTAGCACATTCAAATGCCTGCTGAAGATTATTATGGCCATGGTATCCAACGCATATCCCGCTTTTTAAATGCTTATCGGCTATTTTTGTATAATGTAACACATTATCTCTTGTTTGTGTTCCCCAACTGTCAACAACGTAAACCGCCAGTGGATTTATCTGATTGAACATATTTATCATATCAACAAATTCCTGGTCAGAATACTGATTGACGCGCGCTGGTTGGACGCAAACCTTATATCCTTTTTCTGCAATCGCTTTACAATATTCAAAACCTTCTTTTAGGAGTCTTTTCCAAACAATAACTCGTATAATGTCTACAGATGAATCAGTTCTTGGAGTCAACTCTTCAATTGGCAAAGGGTTCATAACCTCAACCATACCTGCATATAAAATGTCTTTTCTTTTCGGATAGATAATCGATTCTATCTGTTTCTCTGCGGAGAAAACAGTCCTATCTGGGTTGTAGGACTCCTTTTTAAGAAAACCAATCTCAACAATGTTAACATTTGTTGTCACAAGCTTCTTTGTAATATCAAATATTGCATCTCTACCGAATTTCCAGTCGTTGATGTAGCCTCCATCCCGGAGTGTACAATCTAAAAGCATTATTTTGCCCATTAACTAGGTACTCCTTAACTATTCAAAACTATGCACGATTATTTCTGGATTTTGTTAAATCTACATCGATAATTGACATGTCTGTTAAATTTGCAAAACTCTTAAAAATTTTCGGTGCTATATTTGTTTTTAATACTTTTAAGTAGTGATCGAGTTTTTGTTATCAATATCATTAATTTTAAGCGAATTGTAAACCATACTAAATGACTACCGAAAGCTTTTCGAAGATTTTGAACAGTATCTTCCGCGTTAAAGCGAAAGTTTGTCGATGTTTCCTTCCAGCAGAACCACTGCAAAAAAAATGTATATAACAATTTCATTTTTTCCTGTTGGAAAGTATAAAAATTTATATCTTTACCAATGTATGGTTCGAAACATTTTAAGTAGGCTGTATAGAAAACAGGAATTAATCCGTATGTTAAGTCTTTGTTCTTTGGTACTGCTACATCATACAATTTGAAATTGTAGATGATAACTTTTGATTTCGCTTTAATTATTTTAAAAATCGCTTGAACTGTATAGAACCAAACATTTGTATCTTGTATAGGAATATAGGATAATTCTGTATCCCAAAAACCTATTATTGTATTATTGGTCAGATTATAAGAAACGATATCAGTAAATTCATTAAGATTATCTATGATTTTTTTATCGTCAATCATATTCTGAATATGCGAATTTGTAAACAGCATCAATGGCCGCTCTGATGCATGCTGTTTTATACATTCAACCATTTTTTCAAGTACGCCATCTTTAAAAGAGTATGTGTCATTACATAATTTCCGGTATATACCAGTACCAAGAATCAATGCCTTGTATATATTAACATTTACGCCTTCATTAGTTTCATTTCTATAATATTTGATATTAGATCTTGCAGCAACATACTGCAGCATCATTTCCTGCGTACCATCATTTGACGCATTATCTGAAACTACAATTTCAATTTCACCGGATTTGAAGTAAGGGATAGCTATAAGAGCTTCGATTGCATCTCTTAAGTTATTTTTTCTATTATAGGTTGGTAGACATATGCTTAGGTAAACTTGCATTAAAATATACTTCTCTGCTGATAATTTGAAAGGTGCTTTACTTTTTTAACATTTACCGGGTTTCAATACTCTTTATTACAGACATGTACCACCATCTATTGGTATATTAACCCCAGTGACATATTTTGACTCATCAGATACAAGAAATAGTGCAACATTAGCCACATCTTCTGGAGTTCCAACCCGTTTCATGGGAATTCTTTCTACATAGGCTTTTGGGTCCCGGTCATGCATCATTGGTGTCCAAACAATCCCAGGTGATATCGCATTTGCTCTTATACCTTCTTCTGCATAGTTCTTCGCCATCATTCTGGTGAATTGAATCACAGCTGCTTTTGAAGCGCTATACGCATAAGAACGCCCAATGGCATACGAATGCATTCCTGCAATAGATGCATTATTTAAAATTACACCCTTTGATTTTAATAGGTGTGGTTTGGCATATTTTGTCACTAAAAAATACCCATTTAGATTGACATCGAAGGTTTCCTTCCAGGATTCAAAATCTAAACGTTCAATCTCTACAGAGGGGGGGAAAACACCTGCATTGTTAAAAAGAATATCAATTCGATTATATTTATCAGTGATAGTATTTATCATTTCTATCACCTGAGCCTCTTTAGTTACATCACAACAAATAAAACAAGCTTTGTAGTCTTGTGCTTTAATGGACGTTTCAATTAAATTACCTCTTTCCCGGTTTCGACCAACCAGGATGACAGTAGCACCATGTTTTGCAAAGGATTGAGCACACGCTTCGCCAATTCCAGAAGTTGCGCCAGTGACAATAGCAATTTTGTTATCCAATAAATTTGTCATTATAATGCCATTAAGTATTCGTAAGTTTGTCTATCAATTGCAGGATCTTGGTCTTGATTTGGTTTGTTAAATCCAAATTTAGGTTCAAGGTGAGTTTCCATTGACAAAGACACCTCAATCAGGCAGGGATTTATTTTGTCAAAATAAATCGATTCGATATCTTTAACTTCATTTATTTTATAATAATCTATTCCGTATGCTTTAGCGATTGCCTCAAAATCTGGCACTGTATAACCACTATCTTCCGTTGTTTGCGTATACAATTTGTTAAAATTCATTTCCTGAAAATGTCTAATCATTCCTAATGCAAAATTATTTATTACAATAATCATTATTGGAAGATTTTCACGTTTAACAAATTGTAATTCCTGGATATTCATTTGGAAACCGCCATCACCATTAAAACTTATTACTCGTTTTCCTGTACCATAATGAGCACCAATAGCCGCAGGTAAGGAATACCCCATCGAACCTAAGCCTCCTGAAAAATATACAGATTGATTTTCTTTTACTTTAAATGCTTGTGCAACCCATACTTGCTGATGGCCAACATCTGTGGTAATGATAGTATTATCCGGGATTTTGTGACTAAGGGCAGAAATGATATAATGGTATTTCTTTTTATCAAGGTTTCTTAATTTATCTCTAATCATATTACACGTGGATAACCAATTTGAGTAATTAAATACAAACTTAATAGACCCGTTTACCAATTCTGGAACCAGCTTTTTTAGATCAGCAACGATTTGTATCTCATCCTTTTTTACTTTATATGTCAGTTCACCGGAATCGATATCAATTCTAATTAATTTTGCATTTGGAGCAAATTCTTTTCTTTTAGAACCAACCTGTTTTAAATCTAACCTTGTACCCATAGTAATAACCAAATCAGATTTGGCTAATATAAAGTTGGCGTAACGATCTCCATTAGCTCCCACAAATCCATAATTCAAGGGGCAATCAGATGTGAGGATATCGAAAGCTAACATGCTAGTTACTACGGGAACATTTAAATGATCTATAAGGATTCTAATGTCTTTGACCAAACCTGCTTGCTTTACTCCTGATCCAAGTAGCAAACATGGTCTTTTTGCCTCCTTCAGTCTGTCAATTAACAGACTAACTGATTCTTGAGACTTGTCTATGTGAACAGGCTCTTCCATAGAATAATAAAAATTCTTTTTTACCTCAATTTCTGCTCGTTGAATATCTGCTGGAATATCAAGCAAAACAGGACCGGGTCTTCCTGTGGTTGCGTAATAATAAGCCATTTCAATATATTCCTGCAACTTATCTGAAGATTCTACATACGCACAGAACTTGGTTATACTTTTTGTTATAGCGATTACATCTGTTTCCTGAAATCCTTTTTGTCTTATTTTCAAATCACCTTTGGATGCAAACGTATCTACTTGTCCGGTAATGAATATGGTCGGTATTGAATCAAAGTATGCATTTGAAATACCTGTTATAAGATTTGTTGCACCAGGTCCACTTGTGGCATAAGAAACACCTGGTTTCAGTGCTGTTTGAGCATATCCACATGCTGCAAAAGAAGATGCCTGTTCGTGATAATTTGTATGGGTTGAAATAGATCCTTTATATTTAAGGAATGAATCCAACAGATGGCAAACTACACCCCCTGGATACCCAAATACATCGGTAATACCCTTTGAGATTAAAAATTCAACTATGTAATCTGTTGCTTTCATTTTTTCTTCAATTCAAAATTGTAAATAAAATTAAACTCTGGAGTTTTTTAAAACTTATAATTAATTGGTGTGAGCTATCCATTAAATGATGATATTCACTGAACCATTAAACAAAAGATACTTGCCAATAATTCTATCCCGGAATATGACAACATGATGTTTATTTGGAAAACTTATTTTTCTGAAAAGGATTTGATCTGTTTTAAAGTTCGCTCACGATAAGAGAGTGAACCATCAATATTCCATTCAACGATATTTTTTAATGCTGTCATCAGATCCCATCTTGGAGCCCATCCAAGTTTCCCTTTTGCTTTACTTATATCCAACTTCAGATAAGAGGCTTCATGCGGTTGAGGGTTAGTATCGATTTGAAACCCTTGGCTGCCAGGCCATTGAGCACATAGATGCTCTACTATCCAGCTGACCGGTTTTGCATCTGAGTCATGGGGACCAAAATTCCATCCCTCAGCAGAACTAACCCCTTTTTCATAGAGATGCTCAGCTAGAGTAAGATAACCCGAGAGTGGTTCGAGTACATGCTGCCATGGGCGAATTGCATGCGGGCTGCGAATAAGTACCTGTTCTTTTCGCTGTATGGCACGAATAATATCTGGTATGAGGCGGTCTTTTGCGTAATCGCCTCCCCCGATAACATTCCCTGCACGGGCCGAAGCCAAGGCAACCTGGTGTTTTGTACCGTAATCTGCATTGTTAAAAAAGGAGCGACGATAAGCAGATGTTACCAGCTCAGCACACCCTTTACTATTACTATATGGATCATACCCACCCATTGGTTCGCTTTCGCGATACCCCCAGTGCCATTCCTGATTTTCATAACATTTATCTGTTGTTACAATAACAACAGCGCGCACTGTAGAACATTGACGCACAGCTTCAAGCAGGTGAACTGTACCCATTACATTAGTCGCGTAGGTGCCAACTGGATCAAGATAAGATTCACGCACGAGAGGTTGTGCAGCCATATGAATAACAATGTCCGGATTAGTACCTATCATGGATCGAGTTAGAAATTCACGATCCCGAATATCTCCCTGTATCCATTTCATTGACTTTTGCAAGTCGGATAGTAAAAATAAGCTGGGATCAGTCGGTGGTGGTAAAGAAAAACCTATAACTTCAGAGCCAAGACTTTCCAGCCAGATGCTCAACCAGCTTCCTTTAAAACCTGTATTACCTGTTAAAAATATCCGTTTATTTTTCCAGAATTGAGGGTTAATCATTCCACACCATCCATGGCGCTTTTCCGGACAGCCACATATCTTCTAATTCATATTTTTCTCTCAGTGTATCCATCGGTTTCCAGAATCCGTCATGTTTATAAGCGTAGAGTTGTCCATCCCTGGTAAGTCCTTCAAGAGGTCCCCGCTCAAGAATAGCTTCATCGTCCTCGATATAATCGAATATTTTTGGTTCGAAGATAAAGAAACCAGCATTGATACATGCACCATCAGAATGTGGCTTTTCAATAAATGCTTTAATCTGATTATCTTCACCAATGTCCACTGAACCGAATCGTCCTGAAGGCTGCACCGTAGTCATGGTGCCTATCTTACCGTGGCGTTCATGAAAAGCCAATAGATCACGAAGATTCTGGCTTGACAAACCATCTCCATAGGTAGCCATGAAGCGTTCATTACCAAGATATTTCTGCACACGCTTAATACGCCCACCGGTCATTGTATTGAGGCCTGTATCGACGACAGTAACCTGCCAGGGTTCTGCATGAGAGTGGTGATAGGTAATCTTATTTTGCTGCATATCAATTGTCATATCAGCAGAATGCATAAAATAATGATAGAAATAATCTTTGATGCAATAAGGTTTATAACCTGCGCAGACAATAAAATCGTTAAATCCATAATGTGAATACAGTTTCATTATATGCCAAAGAATGGGTTTCCCTCCGATTTCAATCATGGGTTTAGGTTTCTTATCTGTTTCTTCAGATATTCTTGTACCAAGCCCACCTGCAAGAAGTACTACTTTCATATATTACCCCTATTACAATAAAAGCCTATCTGGATTTAATAAATTTCTCAACAGTCTGAATTGTATAATCTATCTGTTCTTTTGTTAACCCCGGAAATGTCCCCAGAAAAAACGTATTATTCATAATCAAATCTGTATTTTCCAGGGAAGATGTTACTCGCTTTTGAATATTCAAATACGCAGGCTGTTTTAACATATTGCCGGCAAACAGATTTCGTGTTTCTACTTTATTTGCATCAAGATAGTTGGTTAGTTCAGTTCTTGTAAACCCTGCGTTCTCTTTAACTGTAACAGGATATGCAAACCATGCCGGATCCGCACCTTCTGTTGCCACAGGAAGAATAAACTTATCTTCCCATTTTTTAAGCCCTTCTGTCCATAGTTTAAAATTGTTTCGTCGCTTCTGGCAGAATTCGGGGAGTTTTTTCAGTTGTTCGACACCAATTGCCGCCTGCATATCAGTAACTTTAAGGTTGTAACCAATGTGAGAATACACATATTTGTGATCATATCCTGTTGGTAAATCACCATATTTTCCAGTAAACCGTTTTCCACAGGTATTGTTTTCACCGCCATTGCAGTAACAGTCACGCCCCCAGTCACGAATAGACTTTACAGCACGCGCGATCAATTCATCGTTTGTCGCAACCGCACCACCTTCTCCCATTGTAATGTGGTGAGCAGGATAAAATGAGAAGCTTGCAACATGGCCGAAAGTTCCTAATTTTTTGTTCTTATATGTTGAACCAAGAGCATCACAGCAATCTTCAACAAGCCAGAGGTCATGTTTTTTCACAAGTTCCATGATTGCATCAAGATTGTATGGATTTCCAAGCGTGTGGGCAAGAAAAATAGCACGAGTTTTCGGGCTTATCGCTTTTTTTAACTGTTCAATATTGATGTTATATGTTCCAAGATCGACATCCACAAAAACCGGTATCATTCCATTTTGGATAATCGGGTTTACAGTTGTTGGAAAACCTGCAGCAACAGAAATTACCTCATCACCCGGTTTTAACCTTTTTTCACCAAGCAGATGTGATGTAAGTGCCGAAAAAGCACAAAGATTTGCTGATGAGCCTGAATTTACAAGCATCGCATACTCGAGATCTAAAAATACAGCTAGTTCTGATTCAAACTCTTCTGCGAACCTCCCGGCAGTAAGCCAAAAATCAAGGCTGGAATCTACAAGCGACACCATCTCTTTTTCATCAAATACTCGTCCCGCATAACGAACCGGTGTTTCTCCAGGTATAAACTCTTTTTTTGCAAATTTTACAGTCTGGTACTCTTTAACCAGGTTTAATATTTCACTTCTAATTTGTGATGGATCTTTGCTCATGAGCGCCCTTTCGATTATTGCTGTTGGCTTTTAGCTATTAGCTGTTGGCATTAAGAAAAAACTTTTGGCTATTGGCTATTGGCTGGTAGCTGTTAGCAAAAGATTCATTTAAAAACCAAATAACCTGCAAATTAACACACTTCTCCTCTATATCAGAATTAAATCCTGAAGTTCTTGAGGAAAAAAATTTATAATATATACCAAAACGTCTTCAGTTATCGCAAGTATCTTTTTAGCTTCCTGTAAAGGTAGGCCCATTATTGTTCCGGGATACCTGATTTCAACTGCGAAAGGTGTTAGTTCATCAGCAGTTTCTCTAAAAGAAGCGAATCCTGCATTCTGTTTTTCGCATATTTCCATGAGATATGAAAGATTATGAACTCTATCAAAACGTACAGAATGAAACACTAGAAACGCTTTTAAAGCTTTCTCAACAGCTTGCTGACAATGAAAGCAAGCTGTATCTGATACCGGAGTTTCATTCGAAAGTAAAATTCGTGCAGAAAGTAAATCAAGATTGGCTTTACGAAGCCATTCTGAACACTCTTCATGCTGCTGCATCATAAAGAATTTTGCCTTTCTCCACTACAATACGTTCAATTGAACTCTGCCAGGAAGCCCGTTTGATAAATTCCTGCATTGTATCCACTTTCAACTCGACCGGAAAAAGCAAACCATGTAAGGCCTTATAAGCTTTTACTGCCTGCGAGTGAATAGAGTTTGTTTGATCGTCAGTAACAACAAGAATATCTATATCACTGTTTTCGTCCGGCTCACCATAAGCATGGGATCCGTAAAGAAAAATCTTTACAGGATGTAGAGTGTTCACAATACGATTTACAACTTCCTGTAATAGGTCTTTATCTAAAACTTTCATAAGCGACTCTTTTTATAATTGCTATTAGCTGTTGGCTTTTGGCCTTTTGCTGTTACAGTTAGAAAACAACTAATAACTTCACTGACAGGTAAACACTGTTATTAAAGCCCATGAACAGATAATATTTCCATAATCTCCTGCTCAATTAACTTTAAACTTTTAAAAGCCTCAGTTGCGTCGTTTAAAGATGGCATTGCCATCGCATCTGGATAACGTACTTCAACCGCATATGCTTCAAGTGATTCTGCATGCTCATACATGCTATCCTTAATAATTTCCACTGAACCCAACAAATCCAAAAGATATACAAGATTATGAGATTTCTTGAAATTAATTTTAAAAAATATAAGACAGGCTTTTACTATTTTTTCCGCAGCTTGCTGACAATGAAAGCAAATACCATCAGTATATTGTGAATTCTGACATAGCAAAGTCTCTGCAATGCCTTTGTCATGTTCAGCCTTTTCCAACCAACTCCTGACAAGATTTTTTATTGTTCCTTTATCATCCATACAACACTTTGCCTTCAGTCAGAATTGTATTTGCGAATGATTGTGGTATTTTGTCCCATTTTGAGAACTCATCAGGCGTATAAACAACTATGTCGATAGGAAATTTTAATCCCCGTAATTTGCACCTTATTTCTTTTGCTCTCAAATGACGCGGTTCGGTCGTTTCCTTAATTACTAAAAAATCCAGATCGCTATTTTCATTTTCATCCCCGCGAGCATAAGAGCCAAAAAGAATAACCTTAAGAGGATGAGCTGTTTCAATTATTATTTGAACAATTTTATTAATTAAATCAATGTGTGTATTCATCAATTACCAATAACTTTTTATAGAAACAGTTGTATGCTATTAGATTATTATACGATTTTTTAAAATACAAAAACTAACTGCTCTCTCCTATATAAATATTGCTGTTCGCTGTTGGCATAAGAATGTTAGAAAACTAACAGCTAAATGTTAACGGCTAATAGCTCATTTCTTTAAAGCCAAAGGCCAAAAGCCAACTAACCGCCCTACTCCCATTCATCAATTTTGATACGCTCTGCAGAAATACCCTTTTCGATCAATCCAGCTTTAAATGTTTTAATCATCATTGGGGGGCCGGATAAAAAGAATACAGTGTTTGTTAATGATTTTGATGATGAGAGTATATGATCTAATGAAATTATTCCTGTAAACTGGCGAGCACCTTTGATACAGATATCATCACAAGACTGCTCGATAAAAAGGTCCAATGAAAAATGGGCCATTTCTGTAAGTGCTGCTTCAAATGTATCACTAAACAGAATATGTTCAGGTTTTCTTACACCATAAATGCATTTAACTTTTTGATTGGAAAAATTCTGCAACTCTTTTTTAATAAAAGGCATGTAGGGTGAAACTCCAGTCCCACCAGCTACAAGAATAGCATCACTATTTTCAGCTAATGATGACTGTACAGTGAAATCACCATACGGAAATTTCAACCAGACTTCTTTTCCAATCGAGAGCTCATCACGCATTTTCGTGGTGTATTTACCTTTTACGCTGTAAACAATTACCACATTTTCATCTGATGAATGCGAAGCAATAGAAAACACTCTGGATTCAGGCCACCATCCACCCTGCGGATCATAAGGATCTACGGTGAGATGAAGAAACTGACCTGCTTTGAATTTTGGCAAGCGTTTTGATGGTAATAAAGTAACGCTGTAGACTCCATCACCGTATTGGGTGATGCCTTTAACTGTTGATTGAATTTTTATTGGATTGGCCATAGGGGGATTAGTGACTAAGTGACTGAGTGACTAAGTTTTGAAATAAGTGATAATTTTCTGAGTATATATAAATTGCACATATTTTTCGAGAAAATGGTTTTTTTAAAAAAAATGCATCCATACGGTTTGTTTTTTTTCTTAGTCACTTAGTCACAAGTAACTCAGTCAATAAGAATGTTCATCAATTGAACAAGATACTATTCTGCGGAAGAGAATTCAAGGATTTCAGTGACTGAGTGACTCTGTGACTAAGTGACTGAGCAGGATTAGGGCGAGCCAGTGACTGAATGACTGAGTTGGACGAGGGGATTTAATCACTATGTGACTAAGTAGGAAAAGAAGGGTTAGCAACTGAATTTTAAAAATCTTACCGCAGGTAAGATTTTTTCTTTCTTAGTCACTCAGTCACTGGAAACTCAGTCACTTTTTTATCTTCCTTAGTCACATAGTCACTGAAAACTTAGTCACTATTTTCCCTCAGATACCTGATTAGTCCGTTAATAAGCCTTCCTACATCTTTCATTTTATGATCTGCTTCTGTGATATCACTTAAATATCCAATATTATGAGCAATTAGGAGTTGCGTTTCCAGCTCTGCATTTGAACCCAATGCTATGTAAAGGAATTGGACAAATTCCTTATTTGATTGCCGCGCTGCACCTTCCGCGATATTGGAGGGGATAGAGACTGCGGCTCGCCGCATCTGATTTGTGAGGCCGAAGATTTCTGATTTTGGGAAATGTTCTGTCAGCTTGTAGGTTAGAGTAGCTAAATCCATTGCATATTTCCATGCATCGAGATCCTTGTGACTTTTCATGAGTTGCCCTTTCTTTAGTGGTGATTGAGTATAATTTGTGACTATGTGACTGAGTAACTAAGTGACTAAGTTGGAGGGGAATGGCTGGTAAATGTGTTTTATAAGGTTACCAGGAATTCCTCTCCCCTTATCTTTCTTAGTCACTTAGTCACCATTCTTCTTCCTTAGTCACAATTTCCTCTTCCTCAGTCACTCTGTCACTATTTTTCCATTCTTCCCATAGTCACTCAGTCACTGGCAACTTAGTCACTATCATCCTTCACCAATCACAGTCTCACAAGATGAACAGTCTTCTCATCAATAACCCTTGTTTCCCATCCGATCTTCTCATCCCAGGATTTTTCTCTATCTCTGCTGAACACAGTCAGCCATCCCTCTTTCGTTCCGGTGCGATCCATGTATTCAAGAAGTTGTTTGAATGGGGCATCGGATTTCAGTTGATAGTCGAGTTTTATTTCTATGGGGAATTTTTGATTTTTATACTGAACTAAAAGATCAAGCCGCAAAGAGCCCAAGGCATACTCTCGTGTGATCTGGCCTCCACCGTTAATTACTCTTTGCAGAAATGCCTGCAGAATCAAATGTGGAGCAGCTTCAGGATAGTCAGTTACCTGTCGCGTATACATTTCGGAACTTTCACGCCAAAACTGCTGAAAACCTCGCAATAATCCATTCATATCGAGAGTATCATCAGTTATCCAGGGTATAGTTTTTACCATAGTCATCATTGCGTACTGCTCCTTGAAAGACAGTGTACGAATAATGACTTCAGCATAGATCGGATTTGAAGCTTTAAGTGCCCCTTTATCATCTTTGAGAACTCCCAGATCTATACAATATTTATAATCATCCCTTAATGGATCAACAGCCAGTTCTTTTCCAAGAATTACCGGCTCTACAACTCTTCGAACCCGCTCTTCCTTGAGACGTTCAAGAAGGCTGTCAAGATGTGTATCCCGGCGTTTGATCAGAGTATCGACAGCAACATTAATAAGATTTTCCGTAACAGGCTCCGTATAATCCCTGCATAAGATCTCTTCCACGCACTCCCGTGCTATTGCATTAACAAGCCAGGGTTGACCACTTGTCCAGTAGAATACCCTGTCAATAGCCTCATTTACAAAAGCCTGTCCGGTTTCTACCGTGTGTTGGTTATACAATTCAACAATCTCTTCACGGGTAAAATTACCTAATGTCAGAGATTTTGTAATGATATTAAACGGACTGGCACTACCAAGCGTCTGGTTTCCATCACGGATTTTCGCTTTGTAATCACGGATATCCCGCATACCGACCAGTGCTATTGAGGTTGGAAACGGGGAGCGTATTCTATTGATATACCCATCGCGAAGTTGTCTGAGAAATGTGACTAGTGTCTGGTTGGATAAGCAATCTACCTCATCCAACAGTAAAACTACCGGCTTGTTGACATCTGTACAAACCTGCTTGAGATATAGTTTTAGCACACTATTATAATCTGAATAGTCCGGAACAGGTTTGTCAATATCCCTGAAATAGGGGTGTGAATCCATCTGAAACAGCATTGCACGAACTATCGCTGGAATCCCCTCCCGAGGGTCATCAATACCCTGGATAGTCTCTAAAGAACAATATAATGCCGCCAGTTCACCAGTTTTGTTCAGCTCATGTTCAAGGGTATTAAGCAGTGTCGTTTTTCCGGACTGGCGTGCGGCATGGATAACAAAGTATTGCCTTTGCTTTATAAGTTTCTCAACTTCCGGGCAGCGTTGCATTGCCTGAAGTACATAGTGTTCTTCAGGATTGCAGGGACCTGCTATGTTAAATATTTTTTCCATTAATACCCCTTAACTTCAGGGTCCCAGTTAAATAATTTAATCATAGTCTCCCGTGAAAGCCACAACGCTGCAAGACGCAACCGCAGCTCCTGTTCGCTCACATCCCCATACTGTGATCGTATTCTGGCCAATGCCATTTCTCTGAACCATCTGAGTGAGAGCTGTAACCTGTTCCATTTTTTTATGAACAGGCATATTTCTGTAACCCTCAATTAATATTTTTTCAGCAGATTCGGAAGTATCGGTAATTTGGTTTTCCATAGTTTTTTGAATAATCTACCTCAAAAGACTTTTTCTAATCTTCTTGATCAATTCCCTGTCCTCATCGGTTTTCTGACCACTTGCAAACGCATGTCCAAAAACAATAAGCATGGTGGTCATAAAAAACAACCCAGCACCAAATACCATCGGGAACAGCTTTTTCTGCTTGAATTGTGAATACTTAAATGGTGGATCGATAATCCTGAACGCTTCCTTACTGACAAGCATCGCTTTTTCGAGTTCGTTTGCAATAAGACCCTGAATCTTCTCACGCAATAACGGGTCCGCAATGGTCACTAACTGTTTCTCAAGATATGAAACATTCTCTTTTGCATCAGATTGGACATTATCCTGAATGTAACTGTTGAGATACTGCAGGTATTTAGACAGAAGCGTATCCGAAAAAGTTGAATCCTTACTCTCTATTTTAATAGTCATGAGGCTAGCTTTAACCTCTTTTTTGAGAAATTTTCTTTTTATTAGACCACCCATTCCAAGCATTACCGGTTTTTTAAAATCAGGTTTCCAGGTATTATTAAGGGTATCATAAACCTTTGAATACAATTTAGGCATCGCTTCTTTGTAAACCATCGGAAGAAGATCATACTTCTCAATCAATTCCGCATTGAACTTTCTGCTATCCAGTATCAGCTCTATTTTATCCAACCCCGGATTGGCACTGATATTCAGTTGACTTGCCACAAGACCACTGAATGCGCCAAAACTTGATAAATTTGGCGTTTTCTGATTTTCACTCTCTTTTGCCGCTATAACAGCCTCAGATATGAATCGCGGTCCTTTTTTTAGTGCGAGGCCATAACCAGCGATTAGACCTATTACCGTCGCCCCAATGATCCACCACTTGTTCTTTACAAGGACATAGATGTATTCGAGAAGGTTGATCTCGTCGGGGTCTGATGCGGAATATGAAGAAGGTTGAGGTTGAGGATAAGGTTGAGAAAGAGGAGAGGAATGCGGTTGTAAATTTTGTAATGAGTTCATTGGCTTTGTATTTTCCTGGTAATTAAGGTTTAGGTTGAGGTTATGAGAAAAAGGATAAGAATGAGAAATGAGGAAGTTTGAGATTGAGAAGTTGAGAATGAGGACAAGGTTCAGAATTCTTCTTCCTAAACCTTAACCTTAACCTTTACCTTTACTCCTCAACCTTTCTCATTATTCTCTCAACCTTAGCCTTTTTCTTCGCTTCCGCCTCTTAATGATTTTATTAATAAATTTAACTCATGCACAATCTGCTCGCAGGATTCTGTGTGCTCTTTCCGTATTTGTTCAGTAAAATATCCAACCCTGTTTCCATAAATATGCTGATTTTTCAATTCCTGAGCAGAGCCACGTGCAATTATATAGAACATACATTTATCTTTTTTATGCTCTCTCCCAAACCCTTCTGCAATATTGTCCGATATCGATACAGCAGATCTTCGCATTTGAGATGTAAGTCCGTAATCTTCACATTTAGGTAATGTTGACGTCACACCATGTACTTTAACTGCTAAGTCCATTGCTTTCTGCCACACCGGCATTTGTTCGAATGAATCCATAGTATTAGAAAGGTTGAGGTTGAGGTTAAGATTAAAAGTAGGTTGAGGTTGAAGAGACCGAGATTGCTCGATTTCTCCTCTCAGCCTCAGCCTTAGCCTCAGCCTTGTTTTTCAAGGAGATTTAGACTTTTCCCAATTGGTGCCACACATTAAATGTATATTTCCAATAGTCTTTTTTTCTGCCGAGAAATGGTAGTATTTTATCTATAGAAGCAAATAGTTCATGTGGTGTTAGTAAATTCCAGATCTCGTCCATTGAGCCTTCTCTTAAAATCCATGAGATCAGTTTAATTCGTTCCTGCTCATCAGCCACTTTCAGTTTTCCTTTAATATCACCAAAGCTCCAGGGACGATCCCAACAAAAACTTGGGACATCAGAATCGGCAAACTTTTTAATTTTCAGTATATGTTATTTCACAAGACAATGAGCAATATTGGGACTCTCGGGATTTACGATCAATTTTCGTTCTATTGGAGAAATGAGCACGTCAAGGTCTTCCAATGCAGTCGCACCAAGTAACACTTCATTTCCAAGAACTAATGCACCAGTAAAACACAACCGGTTCTCAAACCCAATCATTACCGGACCAACATAGGCAACTATACGCGAAGAACCGTCAGCAAGGGTTACTTCTCGTTTCTGAAGTTCTTCAAGACCAAGCTGCACTGCGACATGATCAGGGATGCAGGTAAACAAAGCACCAGTATCCACCAGACTTGTAACCTCAAGTGGTTTTAACCCGGCATTTTTGGCATTTGACAGGGTAATTTTTGTGTATATAAGTCCCATGTATTCTCCTTTATGCATTTTTTTATATAATCAATAGACGCACCAGACTTATACATACGCTGGTATCACTTTAGGTTGAGGTTGAGGTTGAGTAAGAGACGGAAATTTATCTATTTCTTCTCTTAGCCTTAGCCTTAACCTTGTCCTTCCTCATCCACCTCTTTTTTAAGCACTTCAATCTCATTACGCAACACTTCAAACTCCTCTTCGCGGCGTTTGAGATAGTTTTTTGTCAACGAGACCTTTTCCTGGATTCCTTTTCTGGTTAGCAGATAGTTCCACCGGATGTTTTCGGGTTCGTTTTTCAGTTTTTTAGCCCGGATCAAACCCTTCTCAATCAACCCGGTCAGAACATAATTGATCTTACCAAGACTCACGCCAAGCTTATCGGCAAGCGTCCGCTGGGTATGCTCGGGATTATTTTCTATCTCTTTAATTACTTTGTATTCGAACATTTGGGTAGTGATTAGTGACTAGTGATTAGCAAAACCACTACCCACCTATCTCGCGATTTTGGTTATATAATTGGGATAGATTAAAGACTTTTGATTACAGTCAGAGTATAATTTTAGGAGGTGTAACACCAAACCAGGAATTTGCATCTGTAATTTTGAACTGATCACGAGTGACTAATAACAGGCCACCCCACAGTCCCGACCGGGCGCACCTTTCCCCCGTCACGTCCCAGGGAAATAGTGACCAGGGGTTAATACATAGTGATCAGCAGGACACTTAAATGATCAGGTCATTCAACCAGTCACCAGTCACTAATTACAGATCACCAAACTGTTCAACCATTGAACAAGATACTACTGTGTGCGAAGTAATTCAAGGAGTTCGGTAAAAAAAAGACCACTTTTGTTCTTGATTACTGTAATGTCGCAACTATTTTCGACTCCAGTTTTTGTAGAATATTTAAATACCTGGATAACTTTCCAAAAATTTTTTCAGCAACAGCTTCAAGATAAGTGTGAGAAGTTAAATTTCGATCATCACACATCTTGAGGGCAGTTTCAACCTCTTCCTGTGTAAAAATCCCAGTCACTAATGCCTGACGAAAACAGCTCTTCGGAGACCCACAGTCGATGCCTTCTATGGTGAATAAATATGCTTTTAAACATTTCCATGCAGCTTCAAAAGTGTATTCAAAACGCTGAATCGCCGCATCCCGGATAATGACACTTTTCTGTTCTTTTAAAATCGCATCCAATGTTAATAATACCCTTGAAAACGTCGACTGTGCCTGAATCAGTTTTTCCATACAACAATTCCCTCATTTTCAACATTCTCTTTGAAGCAATCTGAAACATCCCTCAATTCTATAACATCAATAGTATAAGGTATCGTACTTTCCTCAAGACACTCACGGAATCTGTACACTTTCTCATGCAAATCACCTTTAGCAATCACTGCCAGATCTATATCAGATCCTTCCCGTGGTGTATTCCGAGCCCTTGATCCATACAGTACGACTTCAACTTCAGCGTTTTCAAAAACCGTTTTACAGATATCCTTAATAATTACCTGATATTTTTCTTTTAATACCATAATAATCTTCACTCTGAATCATCTGTATTTTCAATCCGTCTGACCCAATTATTATCAATTGTTACACAAGCGCGTCCAAGCCCCTCAACAGAAAGTACCAATCTTGAGTTTCCACGTACTTCCGCGATTATCCCTTCAACTCCCTTTAATGGACCGTATTCAACAATAACCGGCATCCCTTCCATATACTCTTCGAGAGGAGCGATTGGAACCTGCCCTTTAATCACCCGAAGAATCTGATCGCACTCACGAATAAAACGACTCTGATTTCGCACTTCCATCAAATTCACCACTCTATTAGTACAAAAAATGTCCTTTGGGGTATTTTGAGCAAAACAGAGATAACCGGAAAAAAGAGGAACCGTGAATAACCTGGCACCATTTCTTCCAGGACGCGGGGTGTTTTTCACAACAAGTGGTAAAAAATATTCAATATGTCGCTCCCTCAGATCTTCAGCGAGTTGTTTTTCCTGACGAGGCTTGACTTTAGCAATCCACCAGCGTTCTGTAGCTTCGCAAAGAGGACGGTCCGGATACCTGATTGGCGGAACATCATTAGGTGTTATCATAAAATCGATCCTGTTCAATCATTGAACAAGAATAATACTAAAGAGCTCCTATATCATGCAAGAGATATAACTCATTTCTTTTAATTTGACTTCTATAATTAATAATTTGGGCGTTTCCCCTATCGGGTGGCAGCTATCTGCCCTTTCCGTTGGGCAGGCATCACTCCTCCAGACTACACTTCATTTCGGTATTTTCTGCCCTGCGGTGAGTACACCTGGGTCAGAAAACACTACTACCCTTCATTCCATTACGGATAGCACCTTCCGTCCGAACTAACGCAGCTTAGAGCGAGGTGTCGTTGCTAAAGAGAAATTAAAATTGCAAGTATCCTTTTTTAGCCTTATAACTGCGTTTTTTTTGCTCAGTTCGCGTCACCTCTCTCACTTCGACTCTGTGACCACCTCAACCCTCTCTCCACTTCAATGGGAGTAAGCAATTGCGAATAGCTCTTTCATCCTCCCCCTCTCCATTGCAAATGGAGAGGGGGACCAAGGCGTTGCACTGAGCGAAGTCGAATGTGGGGTGAGGCGACGCGAATACTGCGTAGTACCAGTTAACAATAATTGCTAAAACAATGAAGCAGTTTCCATTATTTTCTAACTTCAAGGAAATTCAAGATCTCCAACCATTAATGTATATTTAATAAAATGATGCCGCTTCAGGTCACAAATTAAACGAATTGTAATGAATACTATGGTACTTTTCTGGACTGCACTTAATTCTATACGGGGACTTGGGCCTGTAAAAATTGCCAAATTGATAGAACTGTTTCATAAACCAGATCTCATATTCAAGGAAAGCAGCGAGCGGCTACTTCAGACCGGTATTATTAATCAGCATTGCTGTAGTCAGATCCTCAATCCTGAGACGCTGAAAAATGCTGAACTGCTTATCCAAAAAACCGAAAAAGCGGGAATAACCCTTCTTACCCTTTCAGATCCTCTCTATCCACAATATCTGAAAGAGATATTTGCTCCTCCACCGTTACTTTTTGTGAAAGGTGATCTTGCCCTTTTTAATAAACATGCAGTTTCGATTGTCGGAACACGCACTCCTACCCAATATGGAAAAGCAGCTACGCTTCAAATAGTCAAGGGTCTTGTTGAAAATAATCTTACGGTAGTGAGTGGAATGGCTCGTGGGATCGACACCATTGCTCACGAAAGTACCTTATCGATGAATGGATCAACTATCGCTGTACTCGGTTGCGGCATTGATGTTGTCTACCCAAAATCCAATCTGGATCTGTGGGAACGAATTGGTACAATAGGTATACTTGTTTCAGAATTCAATCCCGGTACACCACCAGAATCATACAATTTTCCGCGTCGTAATCGAATTATCAGTGGCTTGTCTGCTGCCGTGGTTGTCGTTGAAGCTGGCGAGCGGAGTGGCAGTTTGATCACATCAGACTATGCACTGCAACAAGGCCGAGAGGTGTTTGCAGTCCCAGGCCCGATTACATCATCACTCAGTAATGGTACCTTTAAATTACTAACTGATGGTGCTACACCAGCCAGAAGTGGGCATGAGATTGCTGAATCGCTAAGTATGGTAACTCTCTCAGCCTTGAAACGTACTTCAGTCTCAGCACCACAAAAAAAACAGGTTGATCTCCCGGAAAATGAGCAGAACATATTTTCACATATCAGTGATCAGCCACTTCGAATCGATGAGATTCTTGAACTGAGTGGCTGTGCACTCAATGATGCATTCGGGATTCTTCTGAATCTTGAATTGAAAGGTCTGATCAAACAGGTCAGCGGACAGCAGTATGTCAGGGTTTCTGGTGATTGGTGATTAGTAAATAGTGACTGGTATGAAAAAACGGATACAAACAGTTATGCTCATTATTATTGCGGTAGTACTCTTTTTCCTATCTATTTCACTCTTTGGCAATCAGGGGTTTATTACTGTTTACAAAGCATATAAACAGGACCGCGCACTGACTCAACAGATCAGCGATAGTAAAAAAACAATCGATTCGCTCAAAGATGAGATTGATCGACTTAAAAACGATACTGCTTATATCGAGCGGATTGCGCGTGAAAAACTGGGTATGGCACGACGGAATGAGAAAATTTTTAAATTTATTGAAGAGAAGCCATGAATCCATGTTGACAGATACTTTTTAAGGTGGCTTCGAGAGCCTCAGCCACCGGTTGACTGAGGTTCTCGAAGTCCCGTTGACTGAGGCACTCGAAGTCACCATCAGAAACAATTTACATTACAATTTTACCAGTCACTAATTCCCCATGAGTATCCATAAAACAAACTCCATAGTACTTTCCACCACCCCTTTCAGGGAATCAAGTCTTATTTGTACTCTATTCAGTGAAGACTACGGTCGGTTTCAGGGAATTGCAAAGGGGGTACGATCTTCATCAAAACATACCACTCCTCTGGAACGAGGTATGCTGATTGAACATGTTGTCTATGTTAAAAAAACACGCGAAATCCAGACTCTTGCGAATATTCAGATTGGTAATTTTTTTCCTGAAATCAGGGGTGACATCGAACGAACTGCTGTCAGAGATACTGCGTTTGAACTTCTTTTATCATCACTTAAAGCCGGAGACCGTAATCCTGAACTGTTCTCACTGGTTGAAGAGTTTCTCAATGCAATATCGCAAATCAATAACAGAAACAACCATTTACTGCATTTGTTGTGGGTGTTTCATTTCCGGTTTGCATCAGTAATGGGGTTTGAATGTAATTTTTCAACCTGCATCCAATGCAATTGTACCATTTTACCAACACATTCCTCAACATATCTGATTCATGAACAGGGTGGGGTGACCTGCGCCCATTGTGGAGAATTACATGCCGATAGCAATCTGCATATCCCATCAGAAATACTTTTTTTAAACAGTGACCCCAATCCTGGTACTGGAATGAACATTTCCCTATCTTTAAGGGAATGGTTGAGACTGATTCGTCTGGCATCAGCGTATTGCAGAATTCATCTGGAATTGAAATATCCATTCCGATCGATTGATTTTATGGAACAGGTGTTTATTTGATAATGTTTTACTAATTAAATAAGAATGGAACTTCTGGTTTATGAATCAGTGGATTTAAGACTGTAATATTTCGAATTGATGCCTGCTGAGTTCCATTGTAGATCACTATTCCATTTGCACAATTATTATTTCCAACAATATTACAAAATCTCTCGATACCATCAAGAAATGATCCATTAAATGTCTCGGCAGATTTTATTTCAACCGGAACCAGCAGACTTCCATTTCGTATTAATAAATCAACTTCATTTCCATGGGTATCCCTGAAAAAATAAAGATCTGCTCTTTTTCCAGCGTTATTATATCCCTTCAAAATGTCTATTATCATAAAATTTTCATACAATCCACCTCTCAATGGATCTCTATACAGTTGCGCTTCATCACGTATGCCAAGTAAAAAAGCTGCAAGCCCAGTGTCGGTAAAATAAATTTTTGGCGACTTGATCACTCGTTTTCCGATATTGGTGCTCCAGGCTTGTAGCTCATAAATCAAATAAGAAGCCTTTAGCAAGCTAATCCAGTTTTTCACAGTTGTTGCTGATACTCCAACATCATTTGAAAGAGATTGGTAATTAACCACCTGACCTATACGCCCAGCTAACAAAGTGAGAAATTTTTCAAACAAGGAAAGATCCTTTATATTAGCCATCAATCGAAGATCCCGTTCAATATATGTTTGCACATAGCTATTGAAAAACCGATCAATTGACACTTTTTGCTCATAGATCCGAGGGTATCCACCATTAACAATCAATTTGAACGTATTCGTTTCCACTCCAAACTGCTGAATCTCCTTAAATGTAAATGGTAAGAGAGTTAATATTGCTGTTCTCCCGGCCAGTGATTGAGAAATTGCTTCCTGGAGTAACGGTTGGTGACTCCCGGTAACAATAAAATATCCGGGCATATTTTTTTTATCCACAATGCCCTGAATATAAGACAACAACTCTGGAGCCCGCTGAATCTCATCTAAAATTGCTCCCTCTGGAAACTGGTTAAGAAACCCGCGCGGATCAAGCAGTGCGATCTGCCTTGTATCAGGGTCTTCAAGCGAACAATATGGTTTTTCTGGAAATGTCATCTGTACGAGGGTCGTTTTTCCCGATTGCCGTGGTCCCACAATCGTCACAACAGGAAATTCCTTCGCTGCAGATACCAGTTCTAAAGAAACAGTTCTTTTAATCATATCTTAAAAATGCAATACCTTTGTGAAAATCACAAGTTGAACTTTGGATTTTCACAAATTATGTGATCTATATCACATAATTATATAGAAAAGCCTTGTTTAAAACTAAATGCTTCAGCTTGCAGATTTGGATACAATTTCCGCACACCCATAAAAAATGCCTCCCATCATAAAAACAGGAGGCATTTAAAAACGCTCTATTTGCAATAATTCAGTTAAGCGTTCTCAGTCTCCGCCTCGGCCTCAACTTCTCCGCCTTCCTCTTCCCTGGGAATAACCGAAGTCGCATCTTCATCCTCTATATCACCCTCTTCAGAGAAGATAATCTCAAAATCACCCTCTTCAGTGGCTCCGATATGAAGACGTGTATACTTTTTGTCTTCTTCACCAAGATGCAGCAGCAACTGACGCGAAATTCCCGGAAGCAGCGACTGATCGATAACTGCATCGGCGTTACGCGCTCCCGCTTCAACCGCCGTACAGTTTTCCGCAATCTGATCGATAAGATCCGGTGAACAACTGAAAGTGATCCCGTGCGTTTTACGGATGCGCTGAGCGATTTTATCAAGCTTGAGTGCAACCACTCCACGCATCACTTCTTTCGACAGCGGACGGAACGGAACGATCTTGCATCTGCCCAGAAGTGCTGGCTGAAAATGTGCACTCAGCCGCGGACGGATTGCTTCAATAAGTTCTTTATCGGTAACCGGCTTTTCTTCATCAGTACAGAGCTCAACAATAAGATCTGATGCCAGATTGGAGGTCATGATTATCAGTGTATTTCTGAAATTGATCTCGCGCCCTTCACCATCACGCATGAACCCTTTGTCAAACACCTGATAAAACAGGTTCATCACTTCAAGATGCGCTTTCTCGACTTCGTCAAGAATAACGACCGAGTAGGGTTTCTGACGAACCGCTTCAGTGAGAATACCACCTTCACCATATCCGACATATCCCGGAGGCGAACCTTTTAGCTGTGAAACCGTATGTTTTTCCTGATATTCCGACATGTTAATGACCGTCATGAACTTCTCACCACCAAAGAGTGAATCGGCAAGAGCGAGTGCACATTCTGTTTTACCAACACCGGATGGCCCGGTAAAGAGAAATACGCCAAGTGGCGCATCGGGATTACCCATACCGGTTTTTGATGAACGGATGGTGTTTGCCAGTTCAGCAATCGCTGCATCCTGACCAATAACGCGTTCACCAAGTTTTTCTTCAATCTCAAGCAGCGCCTTGGCTTCATCCTTGACCATTGATCCAATTGGAATACCGGTCCAGTCAGCAATTACCTGAGCACACACTGCAGCCGAGACATGTGAGAACACCATCGGATACTCACCCTGTGCATCCGAGAGCTCCTTCATGGCATCTTCAACAGCTTTGTTTTTGGTTTCAAGAACCGATCCTGCAGCTTTGTCTTCACGGGCTTTAACGAGCTCGTCCTGAAGAGCGATTACCTTTGCTGCAAGCTCCTTTTCTTTTGTCCACTTTTCGGTAAGATAGGCGATCTCTTCCTTCTTTGATGTAATCATGTCTTTGCATGCAGTGATTGTCTCTTCTGCAATAGGAAGTCCGGCTTCAAGGTCTTTTGTAAGCGTCTTGAGTTCAAGTTCGGCATTGAGCAGTGCACGTTCTGCGATGTCCAGAGATGCCGGCTTGGTTGCCTGACTCATACGTACCCGTGCACATGCCGTATCGAGCACATCAACAGCTTTGTCCGGAAGTTGTCTTCCGGAGATATAACGATGTGAATATGAAACTGCAGCCTTAATGCCTTCATAAGCGATACGTACCTTATGGTGCTTTTCATAGCTCTTTGCAATACCGCGAAGCATGATCGAACAACGCTCTTCATCGGGTTCATCGATTTTGACAAGCTGGAATCTTCTTGCAAGCGCCGGATCTTTTTCGAAATATTTGCGATATTCCGACCAGGTAGTGGCAGCAAGTGTCCGCAGCTCTCCACGCGCAAGTGCAGGCTTCAGAAGGTTTGCAGCATCATTCTGCCCTGCAGCTCCACCGGCACCAATCAGCGTGTGTGCTTCATCGATAAACAATATTGTTGGTTTCGGACTGTTTTTTATGGCATCAATAACATTTTTCAGCCTTTTTTCAAATTCACCTTTGACACTTGCCCCTGCCTGAAGTAACCCGAGGTCAAGACCCCAGAGGTCAACGTTTTTCAGGTGATCGGGAACATCACCGGCAGCAATCCGCAACGCGATACCTTCAATAATAGCTGTTTTTCCAACGCCAGCTTCACCAACAAGAATCGGGTTGTTTTTACGACGACGGTTAAGAATATCCAGCGCCTGACGAATCTCATCATCTCGGCCGAGGATCGGATCGATTTTACCGCTTTTAGCCTGTTCTGTAAAGTTTGTACAGAACTGCCCGAGAATTTCTTCACCCGCTTCAGCAGTCATCCCGGCCGAATCACCTGACTTTGCAGAAGCTCCACCACCGCTGTATTCCACTGATGATGCAACTATTTTCAAAAAATTGCTTTTCAGCGCTTCAATATCGATCTTTCTAAGAAATTCTGATGATAAACTCAGTGCCATCTGGCTTTTTTCAAGTGCAGCAATGAGCAGCGTTCCCGATGTCACCTTTGGTAAACCATAATTCAGTGATGCATAACTCCAGGCACCTTCGATAGCTTCAAGGAAGGGTGGTGAAAATGATGGCTTTCCGGTATTGCCACTCTTAAACGATTCAAGATCCTTCTGGATTGCTTTTCGAAGATGCGCAGTGTCAATATTGAAATGGTTCAGAATAATCACCGGATCATTCTGCTGAAGATCAAGGAACTCGATAAACAGATGTTCCCACCGGACCTCATAATGACCACGGCTGACACATGCACCAACAGCACGCTCCAGTACTTTTGTACAGGTGTCGTTAAGCGTTTGAAGCAACGGCCTGATGTCTTTGACAATCATGGGTGTATTCTCCTTTTTGAGATTTAAAGTTAAATGAGGTATTTACTAACTTTTCATAATCACCCTTCGATTCAACTCAGGGTGAGCGCTTACGATGATATAAACCCGCTCATACTGAGTTTATCGAAGTATGAAGCAAACATTGCAATCACCTTCAGTGTTTCTATTCTATTACAACAGACTGAATATCTGTCCTTGATGACGACTTTCCAAGTGAGGAAGTTGTTCCCAGCCGTGAATTGTCCCATCCTAGACATACCGGAACCAGCTCCATACTTTGAAGCTGTACTTCAATATCAAAATCGAGCGGATCAGTAATATAACCTCTGATAATCGACTGCATCGTTTTGATATTTTCAGAACCATTCAGATACGTTTCGTAAACTTCCCGTTTAAGCGGACCAACCACAACTCTGAATTTACCGGACACATCATAAAATGTCGTTCCGCATAAGGCTGTCATTCCCAACCTGCTGTCAATTCCCACCTGTGTCTTTTCTCTCAATGGGGTCCACCGTGGGAAGAACTGCTCAATCCGGACCGGTATGTTGCCAAAATAATCACTTAACATAGCTTCAAGAGCAGCAGGCCCTCTACGTAATCCGGCCAGTATACCGCAATATGCCATTAACCGTACCTGCTCTTTTGACATCGTCTCACTGGTACATCCGGTAAGTTTTCCGATATTTTTAGATAAAAGATCACTGCCATCACTGGTAAAAGACTTGATAAAATGGTACTTTTTCCAGGATTTGTAAAAAAGCGTATGGAAACGATGATTGAAAATCGTGAGAAAATTATATAACGGTGGCGCCTGCTCCTGACGACGAGACAAATATTCAGAGAAGTAAACCGGAAGCGGTGATGTTACGCCGACAAGCCCCATAAACGAGAGCATCATCACAAACATGCCTCGTCCCTCACGTATTCCTGCAATATCGTTGGGCGGGAAACTTATTGATGGATCGGGGACAAACCGGATTTTACCAGTATCGATCGGATTGCGTACACCCTGATTCTGAAAAAACTCCTCGATCAGCGAAACCGCCTGAAAGAAATTGAACTGATGATACTCTTTCTGAAGTCGTTCGCTCAGACTGGCCATTTTGCACCTTTCAGGGAGTTCCATCGCATGGTAGCCCCGGATGGACGTGCGGTAAGTGTCAATTCAAGAAAGGAATTTATCGATACATACTGGGCAAAAAACTCCCGGAGTACTTCACCGAACAGATGCATATCGTCACCATCAGAAAAAGCTTTCTCTTCAATAGAGATTACAAATTCGATCCCTCTGACAATGCTTCCCTTATGAAACATCTCTGCCGGCTGAAGTTTCACATCACTGATCGCTTCAATCCGTCGAACCCGCCCCTCACTTCTTGACCATTCATACAGCTTCAGAAATGTTTTCAAGCTCTCTGCAGACCCAAATGACGCATACGTTGCACCAAGATGAGACAAAAATGTCCAGAGGTAATCCTCATTGGGCGGGGGGGCTGATGGCAATGTCGGCCTGGTAATATTAGTAAACATCACGTAATCCGGAAAATCAACGCCCGGTTTGGAGATCATCCCCTCCCGAAGCTCATCACGAGGAAGCACACCGTTGGTGCACCAGGCTTCAATTGACAAATTTTCCTCATGAAGTACACTGTTGGCATCAAGCTGGTTACCACCAACCGAAATGCTGAGCTCTCGCTTACCGTTAAATCCTTGACGATAGTGCGAAGTATAGGTTCTCACATTCCTTTTCCCAATATTCTTAAACTGATAAAATGGCTCATAAACAAACCGCTCACCTGATTTTCTGTCAACCGATGCCACAGAAATAAGACTATGGACTACAGACCGCGAATCCGAAGCATCTGCCCGAACCAGATACTCAGTCAAACGACCGGTGTTGACTACCGGCTCGGTATCGATTTTAAAAATGTTGACAATTGGAGCACAGTAGAGCTTGAAAATTTCCTGCCCGAACGGCTTATCCTGAGGAAAATCACAATCAAAATAAAGGTTGACCGAAAAACGTGCAGGAGGCGGATCCAGCACTGGAGCTGTTGAAAGTCCGTTGATATCAAAAAACAGAAACTTTTCGGGAAAAACAAAATACTCCAGTAGAAGGGTATATCCCCAGAACCCGCGCGAGTCATGTGGAAGGAGCGATTCCTCTTTTTTAAATCCCCCAGCGGTAATAATCCTTGTCGGATCCAGGGGTAATATCTCACGCCCATTATCAAACGACAATTCAGCCCGCACCACGTGATGTGTCAGCAGTTCGTGAACAGCAAGTGCAGTTGGCGTTTCAGCATGAATATACAGCCGCAACGGTTCAAGATTGAGATTCTGCCATTTTACTCCGGGATCTATCTGAAAATTGAATGCAATTGCCCCCTTTTTCCGGGTATCAGACTTCTTATCAATTGACATAAAGCTTATCGGACTGAGCTGAATATCACTGGTAGTGACAAATTTACACGGAACAGCATCAGGACCAACTGCATTGGAAAGCAATCTGGAGCCTTTTGGCAACACCCGGGTTTCTTGAAGATGCCCCTTACGCGGTCGGAATTCTGCAATCGCCAGTGATGGTATCTCCATCAGAAAATGAGGCCAGAGTAGATTGATCAACCCTTCGGTGAGTTCCGGAAACCCATCATCGAGCTTTTCACGTATCCGCGCGGTTAAAAAAGCGAACCCTTCAAACAGTCGCTCGACATAGGGATCACGATCACCAACCGCATCGATATTTAAAAACTGTGCCCTGTCCGGATGTGCCCGCGCAAACTCCCGACCCGATTCATACAGATAGCGCAGTTCTTCCTCATAATAACGTTCAATTGCAGACATATCCCTCCGCTATCATTCCGGTTTTTTCCAGGGAGAAATCGATGACTTACCCTGACTGGTGAACGTCGTCTGAAACCGAACTGTCCCCCCACCCTTTATTTCTCCGGAAATAATGAATACAAGTTTAAATTTATCACCCTCAGCATCACGGGGCATCACTTTGATATTGATCATTCTGGGCTCATACATTTCGACGGTCTTTTTTATCGCATCCTGAAGCTCTTCGATACCATGCGGCATTTTGCGATAGATTTCGGAAATATCCGGCAGACCATACCCCTTCAGATGCCCGATACTCCCTTCACGGGTATTAAACATCCGGTTAAGATGATCCATAATCGACATAATGCGCCGGCTTTTCACCGGAACAGCATCAACAGGCGTCTGATCCAGAAACTCCCCGGTAAGACTTTCGAACAACCCCTGTTTCATCTTCTCTCCATCAATTTTTCCTTAACCCGAATCTGAGTAATCTAGTAAAATACATTTGATTAGATGAATATGGTATAGGGAAGTGAATACTTTGAATACTTTGTTTGTAATCGCGTTAATTTTATATTACCCCGTTTGGGGGAGGGGCTTGCGTTGTAGCAACGCACCCTCCCCCGCAAAAAGCCAAATGCCATTGATCGCATAACACATCATTTCCGCAAACAATGGCATCTGTCTTTTTGACTCCCCACCCGATACGGAAGGTTTGCCACGATAAATTCTTCCTGGCGTCAGAATTTGTGGTCAAACCTCCCGTAGCGCCCTCTTTTATGGATTATTTTTGGGGGTGATTATCGCGTTGTTACGTTATATGCGCTTACATTTCTTTTTTTATATAACATAAAATTAATATATTAGAGGGCATGGGGCTTAAATTTTCAATTTTCAACTGAAGAATTTAGGTTTTAAATCTTTGTATTTGTCCCGTTCGGGACAACATATTTATAGAAAGTATAATAAAAAGCATTTTTGTCCCGTAGGGACAATATATCCGCTATGTAACGGAACATTGGTTAGGTGTACCAAGGGTAACTAAATCTTTGTTGCAGCTACAAATTGGCCAAGGGAAAGCAGGAAATCGGAGACCGGATAACATAATATCCCATCAATATCGTGTTTTTCGCTACCTCTGTAAAGAAGATATGGTTTGACCTCAGGATACTCCCGAATAAACGATTTCAACCCGCGCAAATCTTCAGGGCGAATACGTGCTGAATTTTTTACTTCTAAGGCAACAAAACAATTTTCACCATAAACAATAAAATCTACCTCAGATCCATTTTTTGTTCGCCAGAAATATAATTTTACAGGCAAAAGTGCCGATTCGATCCAGGCTAGCAAGTTCTGATAAACAAGCGTTTCCAGTGTTACACCAGCAATTTCCTCTGCTCTATCAAGTGGACCTGTCGGCCTGAGGGAACGGTACAGCCCGCAATCAAAAAAATAGAACTTTTCATGTGAGACAAGTTCGCGACTCGTTCGTTTGTGAAAACAGGGAAGTGTTTCAGCAATCAGTAAATCCTTTAGGATTGCAACATAGTTTCTGACACTATTTGCATGAACCTGACATTCTCGCGAAATATTTGCTACATTGAGAATACTTCCCTGAGAAAAACTGATTGCTTCAAGGAATCGTACAAAGTTGTCAATATTTCGCACAATTGCCTCAGATTTAACCTCCTGATCCAAGTATACATTGATATACCCGTCAAGCGCATCCTTCGGCTCGCGAGCATTAAAAACAACCGGAATCAGACCTGTAGAAAGTGCAGTTTCAAGTGAAAACTGATCTTTCAACTCCAAAGCTGTAAATGGATGCATACGCCGAACACCAGCTCTTCCCCCAAGCATATCAGCATTGCTCCGTTTCAACTTTCGAGCACTTGACCCGGTTAAAATGAATTGAATATCTGGACAGGATTCAATTATTGCGTGTACTTCTTGTAAAATCTGTGGTACTAATTGCACTTCATCAATAATAAAAACAGTCTTATCAGAATTTGCTTTGACCAGACTCCGCAAGCGTTCAGGTTGTGCGAGATATTGTCTGTAGAGTTCCGGTAACAGAAGATCTACAATAACAGCATCAGGAAAACAATCACGTAACCAGGTAGTTTTACCTGTACCTCGGGGTCCAAATAAGAAAAAATGCTGCTTGATAGGCAGCAGATGCCTTTTAAAATGCTTCATAATTATAAATATACATCACCAATGTAGAAAAGGAAGGAAATTTTACATTAACGTTGTGTTTTTTCTATTATTTATTTTTCCCGGGATCAAAAATTCCATTATACTATGCAATAATATGTAGATTATTTTGATGTATAAAAACACAGGAGAGTCATGGCGGATTTTGTTACGATTTCAGAAAAATTTCAAATTGTGATTCCTGAAAAAATCAGGCGTAATTTAAATCTTCGCCCGACTCAAAAAGTTCAGGTCTTTCAGTTTATGTGTCCAATCGAAGTTGTTCCTGTCAGGCGATCGAGGAAATGCGAGGTTATGTTAAAGGGATTAATGTGGCTTTCAACAGGGATCAAGACAGATTCTGAATTGTGCCAATTCTAATTGAAACGTAATTGGCAATTTATTTCACCAGATAACTCACCCCAATGTTTTCGCCAGCTCTTGATCCATCCGTAGAAATTCATTGGCAACAGTTGATGTATCAGACTTCTTTTTCCTGACTATTTTTTCAACAAATTCCATGTTGTCATTATCGAGGTATACAGGGATCTGTATCTTCATATTTTTTAAAAAATCGACCTCGTACACCTTTTGAAAAGTCATATTCTTTTTTCATTTAATTCCACTCCGATATTGCTCAATTCGCCTGAATAATATAATCCGTATCGAAGCTCTTAATGTAAGTTCCAGTATTTTACCCTTTTTAGAATCAAAAAGTTAAATATGTTTCTGTTGTAATACGTAATCACTATCGATTATATTAATGTATAACAAAAAAAATGGAGTGTGACTATGGAATCTGTTACTATTTCACCCAAATTTCAAGTTGTGATCCCTCAGAAAATTAGACGCGCTTTAAACCTTCATCCGGGGCAAAAAGTTCAGGTCATACAATTTAAAGATAGAGTTGAACTAGTTCCTATAAAGCCAATTGAGGAGATGCGGGGGTTTGTAAAGGGAATTAATGTCGACTTCGACAGAGATGAAGATAGAGTATGAATCTCGTCGATTCTTCAGGCTGGCTTGCCTTTTTTTCCGACAACTGTAATGCAAATAATTTTTTGTTGCCGATAACAAATGTAAATGTATTACTCATTCCCACCATTGTCATCTATGAAGTTTTCAAAGTGATATTAAGAGAGAGAGGGGAGCAGGATGCAATAATTGTCCAGGCACATTTGCAACAAGGAACTGTCATCGAACTTTCTTCAGAGACTGCATTACACGCTTCAAAAATAAGCCTGGATTATCGGCTTCCTATGGCAGACAGTATTATTTATGCGACTGCACTCGAACATGATGCAACGATCTGGACACAAGATGAACATTTTAAAGATTTGAAAAATGTCAAATATTTTCAATATAAACAATGAAATGGAGCATGAATGTTAAACCATTTCAAACGGTTTCTTCCTTCAAACCTTATCGGCTTTCTGCAGAATTACCGATACAAATACCTTTTATCTAATAACAGGTACTTTAAAGCCATAAAAGGGATCACTCTCGAAGTCTCCGATATCTGTAACCTTCACTGCCCGATGTGTGGAATACCCGAAATAAAGCGAAAAAAGGGCCTCATGAGCTATGATAATTTCTGTACGATTGCACAGAAACTCCCACCAGATCTTAAAATGCTTAAACTGACTTATGCCGGTGAACCACTGTTAAATAACGACATCTTTAAAATGATCCACCATTACCGACAAATCAACGGCTCCGCCTGGATACGGATCAGTACCAATGGAACACGACTTCAGAATTTTTCGTTAGATGAGATTCTCACCTCAGGGGTAAGCCAGATTGATATAGCCATTGAAGGCGCAACCGCTGCAACCCACCAGGCTTATCGACGCGGCAGCGATTTTGAATCTATTTGCCAGAATGTTAAAAAATTGTGCGAAAGAAAAAAAGAGCTGAAATTAGACAAACCACTCATTGTCCAGATGACCCTGCTTTCAAAAAATGCAGCCAGAGAACTTGATGACATTAAGCAGCTGGCAAAAAACCTTGGTGTCGACGAGCTTCATCTTCGCTACATGGCGATTCCGGGACTTGGCAAAAAAGACAGTGATCTCAAAGACTCTGTTTACAGCTACTTAGAAAAAGACGAACGCAGCAAATGGATCGATGAGTTTCTTCCTCCCCCCCCCTATTCGCTTTATGACAAAGACGGTGATGACTATATCATCTCCCAGGAAGTCCCCCACTGCGGTTCATTTCTCACCCCAATTATTTATTTCAATGGGGATGTCTCGGTGTGCTGTTTTGATGGTGAAGGACAACATGTGTTTGGTAATCTTCTGAATGAGGATTTTGAAACAGTGATGAAACGGATGCCTGCGAAGCAGGTATACAAAAGATCGCTTGAACTATGTAGCAGTTGTATAATTAGTCAAAAAGGGATGAACTTTGAAGTGATAAGGGATGTATAAACAACATAACGCATCAGAACGACAATTGCAAAAGTCTGCATATTTCTCAGCCCCTATCCCATCCTTCCCCCGTTAACGGGGGACCACGAAGTGGCAGCGAAGCTAACGTGCTGAAGGCGGATGGGGGAACGCGAAAAATGCAATGGAACCAAAATGTTCATTATTGACACGTTTCTGCAGTTTATTCAAAAAATCTCCACAACAACAAGCCTACTGAAAAACGGGGTCCCCGGAACACTTGCTTTAAATTCAAATGTCCCCTTCTCCATCGGCCACTTGAACACCTCTGATGCAGGCTGCACTACCTGCTCTTTTCCATTGACTAACCACATAACATTCCGGCTTTCAGGTACAACTCTGCAGGTTATCGGTAAATATCCCTGTGCATCCGGCATTTCAGGATCTTTAAAAAATCGTGAACCTGATCGGGGCCAGGTAATCTGAACAAAAAAGGTGTCAATCACCGATTCCGATCCGCACAGTGGGCTGTATCGTTGCGGAGGAACCGGAAGTCCCTTTACTTTAGCCCATTCTTCAAATTCAAGCGGCAAGACAATAAATGATTGATATTCAATATGATCAGTACATCCCGGAACAGCCAGCAACTTATTTCTCGTGTCAACTGCAATTACCTGCATCACATTGCTGAACTCAACCGGCTCAGTACCCGGTTTGAAATATTCTGCCGAAGTATACGGGGTATTCCGGTCTGCTTTCTTTCCCGTTAATACACAGATGTTTTGTTGAATGTAGTCGTCTGGCGGACTGAAACCATTTTTTTCGGTCCCTGTTATCCTCCCTGGATGCAATCGCTCAAGTATATTCTTTACAAGAGGTGCCGGGCCGGTATAACCGCTGATATTTTTCATCGGATGATTATCCACATTACCCATCCATGCACCAACCAGATAGGTATCGCTCCATGCTACGCACCATGCATCTCGGTAACCCTCTGAAGTACCAGTTTTAACAGCCGCACTAAAAGGATACTCAAGATTTCCACCACGGGGAAAGGTTGGCAACCGGGCCTGAGGATCTGACAGGAACAGCTGTACCATTGAAGCAATATCCGATGGTATTACTTTTTTGCCTGAACCGATAGTATCATCACAAAACCAGGACAGATTTCGAACTATACCGTTGTTTCCAAGGCTGAGATAGGCTCTGCATATCGATTGCAATGAGCAGTAAAGCCCCCCGATTGATAAACCCAGACCATAATATTCGGCGAGTCCATCATCATTTGTTAATTCAAGATCAATTAATCTCCTGTACATCAAGTTAACACCAACAGCTTTCAGTACATGGACCGCAGGGATGTTTCGACTGTTGGCAAGTGCGGTTTTATACAACACCGGTCCAAGATAATCATGGTCACAGTTTTCCGGAATAAATGAGCGATGGTCACTGCCGAAGTCAAAATTCATATCAGTCAGAATAGTTGCTGCAGTAAAATCACAATTTTCCATCCCCATTGCATAGATAAAGGGTTTCAGAAGGCTTCCGGTCGATCGGGGCATTGCGCCGCAATCGATCGCACCACCAGTACTCTGATCAAAGTAATCATCAGAACCGATATATGCAAGAACCTGTGCAGTTGCACGGTCGATCACCATAACCGCAGCATTTCCTGCATCACAGGAGATAAGATTTTCAAGCTGAGTGCTAACTTCACCAACAACCATCCGCTGGATATCGAGATCGATACTCACTTTTCTCAAGGGAAATAATGGTGCACATTTTCCTGCATAAAATGACTTTTCATAATTCAGAATAGCATGAATATTCGGAAGGTCACGATACTGTTTATTCGGGATTTTGATATAGTTAAGTTCTGTCAATGCATCAGTGTACTCCGTTTTTGTAATCCACTTATACATATAACACCGTTTAAGAATGAACCGCGCGCGTTGTATCGCATTTTTAAAACCGGAAAACCGGTACAGGTTCATCCGTGCCGGAGCACGTGGAATAGCGATCATCAAAGCACTCTGTGCAAGACTGAGATCATCAACAGGCTTCTGGAAGTATTTACGTGCGGCACAACCGATACCGAAGGTCCTGTTTCCATAAGGTGCAATGGTTAGATATTGCCTGAGTACCCTCTCCTTACCATAAAATAATGTGATCCAGAGCGCCGTAAATGAATCCTCAACTTTAGTAAACCATGTACTCCCCCCTCCCCGTTGCATTCGTGCAACCTGCATCGCTATCGTTGAAGCCCCGGAGTACCCGTTTTTCCTGAAATAATTTGTAAAAATCGCCCGCACTACCGATTTGATATCAACCCCTGAATGAGTGTCAAATCTGCGATCTTCGGCCGCAAGCACAGTTTTCCGCACGTTTGGAGGAATTTTTTGTGGAAGTGGCCAGAAACCCAGTTGTTTTTCCCGGTTTTCGCATTCTGCAAAGAAACGGTCGTTTCTGTCATGAAGGATCCAGGAGAATTCATGGTTCCGAATAGTGATAGAAAATAGACTCAAGAGAAATGCTGAAAAAATTATAAGAACAGGGATAAGAAGCAGGGAACATAAAACTGCAGTGAGCGGTTTCGAATAGATCTTTTGAAAAAACCTTTGTATCAGTCTTGCTCTACGAATAGTATTATTAATAAGATCTTCTAATTTAATCACAAACTTCATTTTTAGCGCAGAGAACACAAAACGTTAATTTTTAACGCGTATACAAGCTGTTTTTTACAATCATGCACTCAAGTGCATGCCACCCATCGTTGAGCGAAATATTGTGTCCGGTCGTTGAGCGGAGTCGAAACGACCGGTGCGTGCTCACTTCGACTTCGCTCAGTGAGCGCTTTGAGTTATTCACATTTATTTATCTGCAATAACAACCTTAACACCTGCACTTGAACCACTCTTTTGCATACTGTACATCATTTCAGCCCGGGCGGGCGGATGCGAAAACTCTCCTTCGGTCGTGGCTTTCATTCTGAAATAAAAATCGTAAGTCCCGGCGCTCATACTTTCAAAGTAATAGCTGACCTGATCATCAAGAAATGCCTGATAATCCCCCTCACTGGTAGTTGCATTAGTAGGTCTGGCATCACTCCCCGAAGTCTCAAGATTCGGATTCATCGGCTCGAGTCCTGCGGCAATCGGAGACGAAACAGCTACAAACAATCTATTCTCGGGATTGCGCACCTGAAGATGCTCCTCCACAATATCTCCCGGCGCAAGTTTAACAACACTTCCACCTTTGTCAAACGTCACTTTTTCAGGTGCCTGATCTTTTTTTAAGATAATGAACTCGCGTTTTACTACAAATCCATTCTGCCGGGGTCCTGCTGCATACCCTGGCTCTTCCGGAAGATACAACTGATTCATCCGTACCCAGAAAGAATCTGTTTTGCCTGATTTAAATTTTAAAACGCCGGCATCATCAGTATACCAGTATTTCGATGCAAGTCCCTTTTTCGCGTCAATCGAAAGAACCTCCGTTCCGGCATCTGTGCTCAGTGTAAAGTCCGCTTTCTGATTTTTCTTCTCCATAATGTAGTCATGAATCGCAAATAGTGCCTGACTGTTCGCCTGGGTACTACCCCAGTCTCCGTCCTTTCCCAATCGCACCAGTTCATCAACAATTGCCGGTAGTTTTGGTGAAAGCTTTTCCTGTTGAGAAAGTGCACTTACAACTGACGCCAATGAAGAGATCTCATTGACATGCACTCTCTCCCCAATTCTGAAATTTCTTTCCTGTAATCCTGCAAACACTTCCTTACCGTTTTCCTTCTTGTAAACTGCCTGATTCCATACAAGTTTCTCGATAGATTTTATCTCTTTGGAAAAAAGTTCCCTGTTGGTCGAAAGTGCACACATGATCTTTGCCTGTGACTGCGCATCGGCCTCTTGTGCAGCAAGTGCGACCTCCCGTGCATAAGCAATGTCGGTAACTCCGGCTTTCATCAGGGAATAGAGTGATACTGCGCGTTCGTATTCCCTATATCCGTCAAGAAACCCACTATAATCTGTTCGTAGTGATTTTTTAAGAGCATCTATGGTTTTTGTGTACATGGTTTCATCAAACGGATAATTACTTTTATAGAGTTCATTCGCTCGTTTGACTTCAGATAAGAATTCAAGTACATATGCAGATAGATAAACATACGGTCTTGACCCAGGCCAGTACCCGTAAAGCCCGTCACTGCTCTGAACTTTCTGGAGGTATTCCATTGTCTGCTGAATTCTAAATTGCAGTTTTGGATCCGGAGATTCAAGACCGAACCGGTTCCATATCTCCCTGTATGCCAGTGACGGATACGATTGTGATACTCTCTGTTCTGTACAGCCATAAGGATAACTGATCAGTGCATTCATTCCTGAAATTGCTTTGAGCAGATACACCTGATCACTTACCATGATATTTCTTACAAGCGCATTGTTACGTGCTTTTAGTGGCAGTTTCTTCCATGTGAACTCTTTCCCGTTTGCAATACTTGAGAATGTTGTTGTTTCGGTAAACTCTCTGTCAAGATGCAATGGCACCTTTACCGAAAATGCATCACCGGTACTGTCTGCACTTCTGATTACCGAAACCCCAACGGTAACAGAATCCCGTGAAAGGTGCCCCTGCTTATCAAAACCCGGTGCTGGAACTATCATTTCAGCGTACACCTGTCGGGGATTTGTTTTTGACAATTCACATGCGCCCTGTGCTTTGGAAGTGATTGTTAACCCATCAGCCACGATTTTGAATTTCCCCGCACCATTTTCACCCTCAACAATACGGGCGATTCCACCCGCTTTCAGCTTATCCCCGATTCTTACAAATCGTGGCAACGCAGGCTGAACGAGCACCGGTAAACGGACAGCAATCATTGAAGATGATGTTCCGAAACGGTCCGGTCCACTCACCGCTACAGCCCGAACTGCAAAATTGGTAAGATCATCAGACATCCGAATCTTTACAACAGCCTTACCGCTTTTATCTACCTGAATCGAAGGATTCCAATAGGGAACTGTTTTGAAATTTTTTCTGACCGTTACCATCCCAAACGGATTACTCTCCTCACTCTCTTCACCATCACCACCCGGAGTTTCAGGCGACTGAAGATTACCCAGTGCCATATTTCTGCTGTCCCGGATAGATATGCGTGATAATACCCGCTCAATAAATGGTGTCAGGGGTTTAATCGGCTGGTCTTTTTTGAGAGCGAGAACAGCTTCATCAACCAGCCATAATGCAACCTCACCTGCAGAAGGTTTCCCTTCAAAATCCGTGAGCGTGACGGTCATTTCCATTTCTGCACCCGGACGTACCGTTTTGGGGTGTTCGAGATTGACATTGAGCGTATATGCAGTGGGCTTTACGGTTAACCATGTTGTATTTGCAATGGTTTCAGGTTTTCCCGGATCAACAACAACCCCATCTGGAGTGATTCTGCGATCATCGATTCGCGACCGCATCAGAAGAAAGCTAACCGGAACTCTTGGCGTCATTTCAGGAGTTATCCCAAGTGAAAACTCAGCCTGTCCGCTGGTGATCTGTACCCATTCGTACCTTAAATTGTTATCAGGAAGCTCAACCACAGCAAGTGCCATTGCCTTTTGATAGGGACTCTTGAGAATAACTTTTGCAGTCTGTCCGGCCTGATACTCTTTTTTATCGGTTGTAGTTTCAAAAACAAAATTCTCGGCTTTTTTCCAGGTCATCTGCTGGTCACCCCCCAGGAACAGATCTGCTTTGACAGTCTGCAATCTTCCCAGACGATCCTTTGATGACATTTCGATTATATACACACCGCTCTGCAGGTCTTTGAAATCTATTGAGACTGGGGCTGATCCGGTAGTACAGGTTTTTTCTGCAACAACATCGACATTTTCATTAGTGATATATTTCGGTTTTCCCCTTGAAAAGTCCGTTTCTGCAAGATACGATATCCATGACATTTTTTTCAGGGTAACAGCAACCTTCTGTCCTTTAATTAATTTCCCATTTACATCCAGAGCGATGATCTGTGGCGCTATTGTAGTACCACGTGTGATATAACGGTCAATCTTCATTCCAAGAACAAACGGGGGGAGAGTCACCACCGTATGATAATTTGAAACCGATTGTTCATCAGCATCAGTGACTGTCGCTTCTACTATATACTTTCGAGGATTACCGTTTGTCGCAGTTTGCGGATTGACAGTAATACTTGCACTGCCATCATCACTGGTAGTTCCCGACTCCTCCTGAACCCCCTGTTCCCGTTCTGCATCCACAGCGCCATACCGGTTATCAGATGACAAAATATACCCTTTGACATTTTCAGGCTGGTGGTAATAAGGATAGGAGGTCACTTTCCACGACACATTCTGATTCGCAACACTTCCGCCGGCATAATATGAAGATATCAAATTGATTGTCAGTGGCTGATCGTTTGGTGCTTTCTCAGGTCCATTCAATTTCACTTCAAAACGTGGTATTCTGTATGCTTCCATGCTGAATTCAGTCGATGCGATCTCCTGCTGCCCGCCCGATGCTGTATTGCAGAGAAGAATAACCCGATAGTCCCCTGTTGGAAGATCATTTTCAAGAAATTTATGATCAAAGCTATATACAGATGATAACTTTACCACGTAATCATACTGGGCACCTGATGGTGTCATGATTCGTAATGTATAATCCTTCTCACGGGGATACTCAATTTTTCCCTGATAGATATCACGGATATACCCTTTAATGTAAACAGCCTCTTCAGGGCGGTACAGTGGACGTTCGGTTCGTATATACGCCCGTAATGAGCGATCTGTTGAATCGGCATATTGGCGGTTCACTACCCACTGAAGCCATTCGGAACTCTGATACCAGTGATTATTTGTAAATGTCAGCGGGGATTCCGGACCGTGTGTATCCAGTACCAGAATGTCATCAGCTTTTTTAACGATGACTCTTTTTATCACTGCACTTTTATACTCTTTTTCATACGATGACGGTATATCAAACTGAAAGAAACCGTTATTATCGGTTGTACCTTTAATGAGCGGTACAAAATCTTTTTTGTTAAGTGCTTCGACAGTTATTTCGGCATCAGGAATCATTTTCCCGCTTGAGTAACTACTGACACAAAATAAAACGCCATGCCGTGCTTCAACAGTACTTAAACAAAGATCAGTTGAGGTAATCCGTACAAATGCGCGCTCATCGGAACCATCCAGTTTTCTGTATCCAACAAGGAATGTACCGGGTTTATCACCATTGAACGAACTTAGTGCGGGTTTCAGATCGATACTATTGAATTTTGTGAGATTCATTTTTTTACAATCAAGAACCGCTGAGTAATGCGGACTGCCAAGCATTCTGATATGTGTGGCAACATCATACGGTGATAATGAATATTTAATTGAAGAATCTGTTGCCGGTTCCTCACCGGGGCCGGGTGGCAATTTTGATTCGTTGATTACAACCGGAGTTCGTGGAAAAGGCCAGAACGCCTTATTTAGCGGATCTATTTTATAAATTCTTAAATCGATATTGTTGACACCACTTATCTGCATGGGAAAATGCTGCGGTCCAAACCTTTCGACGATTCCAAATCCACGCTGCCAGCGGATATATGATTTTTCCTGCGGAGTAAAGAAATAAAAAACACAGGGTTTTTTAAGCATCAGCATACGTCCGGCATTATCTTTCATTGCTATCGGCATCAGAGAGATCTGATACAACTGTTCGGGTACCACTTTAGGAGTAATGATTAATCGTTTCCCTTCACAGCGCCAATCAACCGTTTCCGGTACCGGAGAAAAGTTCAGAAAATTTTTGATAACGGACAGATTAAGGTCTGCAGGTGAACTTGTAAAATCGATAATGATGGAACTGTTGGATGACATGCGGATTGCCTGTCGCTGCGTATAGGTCACCCCGGAAGGATTGATCGTATATTGCTGCTGATAAGTACCTGCACGTTCTATTGTAAACTCTGCCCTGGTATCGAATGTATAGATTCTCTGTGCATCTGCGAGATCCGGATTGTCTGCAAGACGCAATATGGCACGAAGTTTCAAACCGTAGCCGACCGGTGTATTAAAAATGAACCAATAGGTGTTGGACGACCCTGAGTTCTCCATTTTTTTAATTTTAAAATCTCCGCGGCTCATCACCTTACACCCTTTACGGTCAATCCCGGGAAGCGGACATGTCTCAAATGTAATTAATTTTGTAAGGAGCTCTTTATCGATATTTTGCTTAAATGTCAACCCTATTTTAGTAATTGGCTCCAGATCAGTACTGCCCGGTGATGGGTATACTTCCTGAGGAGTTACCAGCAGTGTTATCAGTTCTCGGGTGATATTACCAGTGGAAATTTTGTAATTTTTAAGTGGTTCCCAGGGAATGGTCGGACGGAACTCAATAGTTCGGGAATCTATCCAGCGATATTCCCCCGGATGTTCCGGACGCATGGTAACATACGGTGTTGGATCATCTAAAGGTCCCGCACCATTTTTCTGTACATCACTATCAAAAAATATCGTGATTGGATCATACTCTCTGAGAAACAGCGTTGGCAGAATACGCACTTCACTTCTGGTATTCTTTGCCAGTTGATTTCTGTCAGCAGGTTTGTATTCATACGGTGCAGCATGAATCAACTCTGTAAGAATCAATAGTAATAAAATGCCTGAATTTCTTAAAATACTGTCAGATCTTCCCATATTATTCCTCTTCATTATAATTATCCTCATCTGTCGTTTCCCCATTATCTTCATTGTCCCCGCCGCTTTCACCGGACTCATCATAGTTTTCATCCGGTTCAGATTCCTCCTGATACTGCTCCTGATCACCGGAATCCTCCGAATACTCACTATCCCGGTCCTCATCATTGTCACTTTCGGATGAATAATAATTACTTTGCGAATTATAGTCGTAATCGCTCCATTGTATCTGCGGTGCGGTGTAACCAGCCTGCAGTTCGCCGGTGGGGCGATCACCTTCCGCACCATTTATTATCCATTTTACAAGGTATTCAGGAGGTTCATTAGGAGGAGCATCCTGACCGAACAGATAAGTGGTCATTTCGGTTCCTTCAGAAACCGATGGTACTCTGAACCAGAGGTAATATATTCCAGGTGATAATGAAATGTAATGTTGTTTTCCGGCGGTAACCGTTGAAAGTTTACTGTCAAGTATCTTTGATTCGATTGTTTCATTCTTCATTGCGATACCTATACCATACATGCTCTTATTGGTTATAGTAAATTTAACCATTTTACTTTCACCGGGACCGATAAATGCGGTAAATGGTTTCTTTTCTGATAATAATGGAATATCCTTGAATGCCGCGGTGAACTCAACACCATCAAGAGCCATGCCTCCCAGTCCTTTAATCCCAAGGTAATATATCCCTGAAGAAAGCGGGAGATCCCAGTCGAACTCATCCCAGGCATCCTGATAATAAACTGGAGTCTTTTCTTTCATCAACAATACAGATAAGGCCGTTTGAGCAAAGAAATATGCATGTGTCGTATCCTTACTATTAATTTTAAACCAGTTAATACCATCATGGAGAGCCACCTTGACAGCAGAGTTTATTTCAAACGGTTTCTCAGGCTTGCCCTCTGATTCCCACTGACACAGGAGTTGCTCTGCACCTGAATCCCCAGTCGTACATAAACCAACTTTACCCCAACCGCTTTCGGACTCTACAATCAGTCGCCCCGAAACATTCTCTACAGTTGAGCCATTTTTCAGAGAGCCCCGCAATTTTCCTTCACTATCAATCCACCTGACATCAAGAACTGATCCACCCCAGTACAACCGTTGTTTTCCCTTTTGAACTCCTGCAATCGGCAGTATTGTTTTACCGGAAATAAATTGGCGGCAAATCGATGATCCCGATTGTAATCCATCGTATTCCCGGCTATAACACTTGTTCAGAAATATATCTGCTTTCAATACATTATTTTTATTGTTCCTGAAAAGGTACACTCTTCCACCGTTACATAATATTGATACATTCTTTATACTGCTCCCTGACAATATACACTCTCTGCTGTCTTTGATCGATCGGTAGATAATCCCGCAGCCCGGGGGAAGAACTATTTGCAGAGTGCGTGCTGAAGTGTCCGGAAATTGGTAGGTAATTGCTTCCTCCTGGTTATTATTCCACATTAAGTAGCTTTCCGGTAAAATTCCACCGTCTTTTATAAAATAATGAGCAGTATTTATTGTTGCAAATGCTTCATCAGAACCGGATGCATTCCACAAAGTAACCTTCCGTGGATCTTCTGGTAAACAAACAACAGCGCAATAATTGTCATCAAAAGATTGTCCGTTTCTCACTGCCTGTCCATTATGATTCCAGATGATATTCTTACCATCTGTTGAAATAATTCCGGCGAGTGGCTGACCCGGGTTCATGGCAATTGAGATTATTGTCAGAACATCCTTTTTATTTTCTATATCATAGGTTCTTACTTTTGATCGGTACATCTGTACAGAAACAGGTCCTTTATCACGGAGTATGACAGGTGCAAGTTTGATCTTCTGATTGCCCTGTTTCCCGAATACTACCTCAACAAACAGCTTTGAACTGTTTACAGAAACAAACTGTCCCCGTTCCTCGAAGAAACCTTTTTTTGGGGCATCGGTCGATGTTACCCTTGAGATAAATCCATTATCCGATTCAACAGCGTAATGAGCTGGTCCTTTACCTTCCATACTTACACAAAAATAGGCGGTAAAACCATTGTTGTCGTCAGCACGAAAATTACTCCCCCGAATCATCTCATCGATAGTTACCTGCTTTGAAGTAATGAGACTGGCGCTTATCCGGACATTCTCGTTAATATGATCTTCAGACCATATTTTTAACCGATACTCCTGACCTTTAATTAAAGGAACCGATAATTTAAATTTTTCAGAATGATATTCTCCGACCGGTACCCACCCTTTATCTGCCTGACGTTCGACAATGCCAGCAACTCTGGATTGGCCCTCAATATCATTAGTAAACACATCGAACTGATCGATTGAACCCAATGGCAGTACAACAACTTTACCTCTCATATCAATAGTACCGGAGTAATGGTTATTTTTGTCAAATTGTATCAGAGGAAAAGCAGTATCAGCAACAGCTTTCATGAAAACTTCAGTTCCCGAAAACGATGTTTCCTCAGAAATGATTTTTAAAAAATATCGCCCGGTATCAAGTATTTTTGAAATGGAGAAATTCCAGTCCAGAAATCCATCATCATTTTGAGCTACCACCGTTTTTGCGTTTTCTGCCAGAAGTTTCGCCGAAACATCCATCATACCCTGACTGAAAAATTCATAAACGCCCTTCTTATCAACCTGCACCCGAATCAGCTTCTCTTTTTCAACAGTATAATGACACCCGGGAACAAGATCTCTTGTCTGGATACTTAACTGATAACTTATATGATTGCGCAACTTTTTCGGGGCAACCCTGATCTGGTAGCTCCCCGATGGAATCCTCATTGACTTCTTGCCACTCCATGAAACGATTTCCGTTTTGGAGCCTTTTTTTCGCATAACAGCACTAAATTCGGGAGAGACTATCAGTGATGCATCAATTGTAGCTGGAATCGAACACTCAAACAGTACCGGAATCGAATCATTTTTGCTTTTCTGCTCCCATTTAGCGGTGAGGGGTTCATTTAGTTTTATAGCGTGCGGTCCCTTCCCTTTGAGTGCCGGACGATTACCCATGAGGGTCATTTTTGCGATTCGACGGGATTCATAAGCTACAGGAAGCGATAAGAGCCGATACCTTCCCTTTTCAAGATTCACATTAACTGGTGAATCAGCTCCATGTTTAACTACCGGCCAACCGTTATAATCTTCAACTCTGAGAGAAAAAGTGGTATTTCTACCGAACGATTGTAAACGGTACTCACCCGTTTCTTTGATTACTATCTCATATTTAATCCCTTTGTACGGCGGTACCAGAGATCGTTTTTCGATTGAATTATCAAGCTTTCCACCATTTATTATTTCATCCTTCATGACAATCAGGGATAAATGTCCTGCACTTGCGCCTTCAGAATTTACAGATATCAGATACTGTCCCGGAAGCAGGTAATCGATAAAAATTGCATTTCTTCCGATACCTTTCTCTGAAGCACTACGGACAAACTGCAGTAATCGATCACGTAGTTGTATCCCGGTCGAAAGTCTCCCGGAAGTTTCCATTCTGTAAACGCCAGCTTCTTTGATACTGAATTGATACTCAAGCTTGTCAGACTGTCCGATATCAAAAAAAGCGGGTTTATCGGTAGTTATGACCGGAATCGGATCTGAATAAGAAACCATCACTTTTTCCCTGTTTACAATCTGAGGTACTACGGCAGTAATTATTACCTGAGATGATACATCCGATTTACTTAAAATAGACAATGTATGCATTCCGGTGTCCAGGATGGAATTAACGTAGGGTGTCTTATTGACAAGCACCTGAACATTTTTGCCATTGTGAACCGCGATATTCAATATACGAGGAGATTGCAAACGGATTGGCAGATCAATCTGTTCTCCCGGAGAACAGTATAGCGTCAGAGGAATATCCATTGAATATGGCAACGATTGCACCTGAATTGCGGTAAGTTCGGGAGACTGATCATTCAACATGATTACCGCTGATGCAGGCAGCCGGATCTGTGGAATCTGCCAGTACAGCCGGGGAGGAATCGCTTTAAAATTATCTAGCCCGACAGCACTTTTGACAGATGCTGTAAGCGCACCGGTTATCATTGACTTGGATACAAGGAATGTACAGAATCCTTTTTTCTTTGCTACTATATTCAACGAATAAAGGCCTTTTTTCAGAGCTTCAGTGGCAATACCATTATGTTCCATTACGGGATTTTTTGATGGAGCGTTAATCGCATAAAACCTGGTTAATTGATACTCAACAGCCTGATCCGTTTCAAATGTATAATGCCCATCCTCTTCAATCCACAGCCAGGTCCTGACATTATCAAGCAAATTGAATTTTTTACGCATCTGTTTGCTGCCCGATACGGTATCAGCCTGCATTGCCAGAATTTTTCCATCTCTGCGATCGTATATAAAACCGCTGACTCCCGGAAGATCTTCAGGTTTTCCCGTAGTAAACGTTGACACATAGTAGAGACCGCTGTCAGCAACAGTGACCGTGCTCGAGGTCGCACCAAGAGTTGTCAATTTGAAAGCATCACCTGGAGTTCCACTGACAGTAACAATCGCTGCATTTCCATAACAATGAACTATTGTCCGTGGCGTAGATGATTTTGAAAAGATCGAATCAGAGTTCACTCTGCTGAAATCCGATCGTGCATTCATCGAAAATGTTTCAAGATGCATCGTATTCTTCGAACCACTCTCAAGTACAACTGTCTGAGTACCTGAACTCAGAGCAAATCGGGCGATACCCGTTTCTGGTATTGTAAATCGATACTCCGCCGGAAGTCTTAATGGAGAGAGACCGTACTGAGCAAAAACCGGAGTCTTGGAATCCTTGACACTCCATGAATCGTTCTTTCCACCATAAGCAGTCAGCAGATAGTTACCCTTCTTAAGGCGTTCGATAATTCTGTAACCTCGCAACGGTTTTTCCGGATTTTTCTTGTTGATGAATTCAATGTTACGACAACCAACCCGCCAGGTGCCATTAAGCCAGAGTGCCACATCCGCAATCCGCCGTCCCTGCACTTCAAGAAAAATCAGTGTATCTGAAGGTACATTGATCCACCAGGAAACCTGTTCAAGATCACTGCATTCAGCCCAGTCCAGTTTTTGGAGAGGCAGTTCCGGAAACGTCAACCCATCAGCCCCTTTAAATGGATACACAGAAACAGTTAACGTCCCCTTCCCCTTACGAGGTGAGTTCGTTTTAACTTTGTACTCACCTATATCCAGGAGCAGATCGATTCTTCCATCCTTTTCACCAATGGTTCCGGATTGGCTGATCAGACCACTTTTTTTGTTATAAAGTTCTACCATTGAACCCACCGAACTTTTAGCTTCAACAGCATATCTGCCCCATTTCTGGATTTCAAATACAAATTCATTATTACCGGATGCAGAAAACGACTTACTGACGATCGGATCTGTTGCGAAAGCATTCAATGAAAGAATTGTGGTAAGAAACAGGGGTAAAAAACGATAACATGCGCTTAAAATTACTCTCATATACTATTCATTTCGTTATGATGATGTACAATGAATAAATTGCAGCGAATTAACTTTAACGTTAAAGGGATTGCCACTACTTATAAGATTAAAACTAATTTTTTACTGAAACCAAAAAAAGGGGAAGCGTAAAATAAAATTAACTCAAAGACAGGGATCAGATTTTCTGATATGAATGGCTGAATTAAATAAAAGTTGTCACATTCACACCAAAAACAACAGTTTTTCAACTATTTCCACCGCACTTCGGACACAAGGCTCACAAACATTTTTTTTCATTGCAGCCTTTTTGAACACATTCTGCCCTTCAGCTGTTTTCAAATCACATCCGGATAAAAGTTTGTTGCAGTTATATGAACCATTTTCTTTTTCAAATGAAGTCATCAGTTCCCTGACTTTTTGATAGGTTGTTTCAGTAGCTTCAGCGGTATCATTCTGCCCTTTTCCAAATCTACATCCAATTACAGCGATCCCACCACTTACAGCTCCGCACACCTCCTGCATTCTGCCCATACCGCCACCAAAGCCACAAATTAATTTCAATGCAGATTCTTTATCAAGGTTCAATTTTTCTGCAAAGGAAAAGAGAACTGCCTGCGCGCAATTAAACCCTTCATTAAATTTTTGTACAGCAAAATCACTTCTTTTATTCATAATTTTCCTTTTTTTAATGAGGTAATTACAAAAGTCTGCTTCATCCTTCGATTAACTCATTATGAACGTCTTTAATTTTTCAAAACGCTCATCTCTCCGTGCGGGATTGAATTCAATTGCGATTACAATAAGTTTTGCAACAACCTCGAATATTAATAATTTCTCTCTTCTAATACCCTTGATATTCCTCTTCTATTTTTGATTTTTCCGGATTTTCTTTAGCCCATTCATTCCATTCCCCTAGTTCTTCTTCTGCATCATCTGAATCCATATCTTCTTCGCGATTTTCGGGATTTGGTTTTGAATATTTATATTGTATTAACATAAAATTATTGTTTTTTTGAAATTGATCATTAGCAAAAACCCTTCAGTGTCAAATGGAAAATTTTTATACTTTCCTTAAAATAATACATTGATTTACCCAAGACAACCAGACCATAATCGAACCTGTATTGCTGGGGGATCAATGAAAACGATTTTGAAAAAATGATTGAACAATAGATGGTTTTGAGTGTAAACTATAGATAATATATGGAGGAAAGATGAGGTTTTTTGAGAAAAGGATTCGTTTCAGTTTTATCAAAATACTCATTGGAATGGTGCTTTTATCCACTACCTCCTCAGGTATCACATCTCTGAGTAACATATCCACCGATACCCTTACCCCCATTACAACTATTACCAAAGCTTTTGCTGATAAACAAAGTAATGTACAGGTTAAACATAACGGCGTTATCACCAAAATTCTTTCAGATGACACTATCGGCGACCGCCATCAACGTATGATAGTCCGCCTTTCAAATAATCAGACCCTTCTTATAACCCATAATATCGATCTCGCCCCACGAGTTCCAAACCCGGTGGTCGGAAAAACACTCATTTTTTATGGAGAGTATGAATGGAATAATGAAGGTGGTGTAATTCACTGGACACATAAGGATCCGGATGGGAAACATGTTGCGGGCTGGCTTGAATATGAAGGAAAGCAGTACAGTTGTATTGATGGTGATGTCTCTAATGTATTTGCAATAACAACTTACCTATTTACAAAGAGGTATGCAGTCTTCGTTAGTGATATGCGCATTTTCAATCTACTGGGAAGAGCGGTAACCAATGGTGCAACCACATCTGTTTCGGGTATTTGCATCAATAAAAAATTCGGTTCACAGTTAAACACAAAATGATAATTACTGGAGTCTAAAATATGGAATGGAATGATAGTTACAAAATTGGTGTTGTTTCCGTCGACTCTCAACATGAGGAGCTTGTTAATTTACTAGGCAAACTCCAGGCTTCAATAAAACTGGGTGATGACCAGAAAGCGTTTGCTAACACTATCAGAGCACTGGTTGATTACACAAACTATCACTTCTTTACCGAAGAAGAGTTTATGCAGTCGGTACATTACCCAAAACTGGACATGCACAAGAGAATCCACCAGAAATTGATTTCTGATGTAAAAGGCATCCTGATAGGACTGAAAAAGGGAAACCCAGTTAGACCGATCTCCCTGATGCGGTTTTTAAATGATTGGGTATGCAAACACATTCTGGAAGAGGATATGGAAATTGGAAAATACCTTCGCAGTCAACAGTTTAAAAAAGATCCTGAAGCATCCATTAATAAACCATTGGAGAACCAATACAGCCAACTTACAGCCAAGGTTCTATCCCTTATAAAGCAGTATGAAAATGGGGTAATTGCAAGCAATGAATACCATGTTACTTTTGCGAAACTTTTAGAGGACCATTTTAATTTTGCCGGTTCCGAAAAGATTAAAGTTTTTTCAGCAGCCATTTCTTTCATGTATTCGCTTACAAAAAAAGGCAATATAACCGAAGATGAGAAAAAACATTTGAATACTATCCTTCTTAAAAAAGCTATTTCACACAAGATGCTTGACAGTTTTGAGGACACCAATTCAAAAATCCAGTTTTTTAAAAATTTGAAAGATGAAAATAATATTACCATTGAAGATTATGAACTTTTTAATAAAGAATGTCTGTAAACATTCAACTACTTGCAAAAAATCATCTTCGAATATGAATTGTTACCTTTTACAATCAACATCCGTCCCCTGTTTCTCTGATCATATTTTGCAATTCCACTACGGCAAACAACTTTTCCATCGATTGAAAATGATGTAATCATCTCTGATAAATCAAAACGGTTCAATTTTTTACTTCCTGATAGTTCACCCTGATAGCTGTTAAAAATAGCAGTTGTCACAAGTGGTGCAATTACCCCGGTGCGTTCATCATGAAACTTGGTGATATCTAAACTATCAAGAATAATGATATCCTGTACGGATGAATACATGTTTGGATTTTTATAAGACCACACAAGTACCCCACTTGTGTCGTACTCAAGAATTTGGACTCCCTCTCTGCCATGACCAGGCCCGTGTGCCTGCCAGTTAGTTACAACATAGTGACCATTTGGCAGTACATGAAATCCTGCATAATAATTTGATTTGATCGAATCATTACCAGGCTGGCTTTTTCCACCAATCACTTTGAGAATCTTTTTATCTTTTGACACAACAATAAGCCGTGCTCCATACCCGGTAGAAATAAGTGTGTTACCGTTTGGCATACGCAGTGCACGACAGATATGCTGGTTATTTCCTGTTTTCGCGGAATCAGGATCTCCGAAATGCCATACAATATTTCCATTCCAGTCGACCTCATCAACAGAATGGTTCGATGCAAACAGAAACGTTTGCTGCGGAGTATACGTTGCCATACGCAGGACCGACATTCCGGTGAAAACTTTTTTCCGCAACTGTTTACCAGTAGAATCAACCTCTTCAATAACACGACTGCCAGATTCATAGCATCGCAGTGTATTACCATTTTCAAGACGAATTGCTGAAGGATTTCCACCAGTTGACACCCTTGCTTTCACCTGTTTACCAGTCAGAATGTCTACTTCATTTGACGTACCGAGTAGAACACGGTTGTTTCCTACAAGTTGAAGCCCCCAGTATGTTTGGCCTCCGTTACTATATTTCCAGTTTTTTGTCGGATCATTTTCATCGATATACGCCAAACCTGCATTGCCTTCATCATGGACAAGAAATCGATGTTTTATATGCGTATTACTCGCATCTTTTGAAAAAGTTTCTTGAACATTTATCAATAATACCACTGTAATCAAACCAGCAAACAAATTACTTATAGCCACTATAATGTCTCCTTTTTATCTGAATTGAAAGCATTTGTCTTTATCTGAATATAAACTTTTACCGATTTGCATTCATAACCTTTATCAGCTTCCTGTAAGATCCGGCCTGAACTTTACAAAGACTTACGTTTGAGGCAAAACTTCGAGAAAACTCTGCTGTTTGAACACCGGATTTAATTTGTTTTGCAACGGTTTGACCAAGTAGCCGCCCATCAATAGTATACAATGTCAAAATCACCGGTTCACTGATTTCTTCAGGCACACTTATTGTCAGACTTATCAATTGCCTCTGCATTACAGTACGAACATCCAATACCTTGTTTTTGGTTATTTCATTAAACTGTACCGCAACTACCGGAGCAAAGATTGTATCCTTGTCTCTAAGATCAACCCCGGTTTTAGGTCCTTCCATGCCCATGCGATCAACAGGAGATATTTCATATGTATAGTTTGTATTGGATGTGACAGCGCGGTCAATATAGATATTGTCCGGTACCATGCAAATAAATTTATTATTCCGATAAATTTTATAACCTCCAACACCGCTTTCCTTATCAATAGCAGCTTGCCAGTGTAATTTCATGTGATATACGGGTGTAGTACGTTTGACCATTATGGCAATCGGTACTGCCTCAGGTGCTGTATTGTCGGTACCAATGTATTCTAAACCTGCAGGATTATAGGGCTGCACATCGCTAATTGGCGGCCAAGAAACTTCACCACGGCGCTGAGCCTCTATAGTCGCCATGTCATCCCCTATCCAGCAGAGCCGATTTGAATTCATATCGAGCCAAAGTGTAAGCCGGCGAATCTCTTCTTTGGTTAATGAATCACTCAGTACACCCTTCATAGCCGGTTTTGTTGTAAGTGCCTTCCAAATCCCGGATGCACTTGCGCCGAATTTGCCTGCAGTAGTACGTGAACCACCTGAGCCTCTCAGGGTGTATCCCCATTCTCCCTGGAAGCCGAAAGCATATTTGTACTTTGCCACAGATTCGTAACTCATATTTGTTAAACCCTTATTCTGCCGTTTATGGCAGGGCAGGCATTTTGTCTGAAAAACCGGCCATTCCACAAGTCGATGAAAGTTAAATGGTATAGCCCCATCCGAAACTTCAGGAATAATTTTTGAAGGTGCCCGCATAAATGCAGTGGGGTTACCCGGTGGAGTTGCTTTCCACCTGCTTTCGTGACAGCCAGTGCAAACAAGTTGCTCTCCGGCATGCGTATAGGCTACCGTGCGCATCGAGTGAACAGCCAGACCGTTCGAATCAAGAAGTTGAAAATATAATGCTTTATCAGCAGGCGCTTCACAATACACACTACCATCAGGATCGACCGGAACTACACCCAGTGGAATACGACCTGTTGACTCATCATAAGCAGACAAATAAGCAATAGTACCCCAGGAACCATTGCTGTTACCGCCTCCTGAAATTTTCGTGAGGTGTTGAGGGATGATCTGCATAATTCGCATCCACTTGATTTTAGTACCTGCAGGGATTGGTTTTGGAATACTGTCTGTTATGTAACAATTTACAACCCCGATTGTTGCAGGCTTATGGTCAGGCAGATTTGCACGCTTACCCTGATAGGTTTGGACCGACAATACCTGAGGTTTTTGGCGCGGCCTCAGAGGGAAAGGATCGCGTAATCGAAACCGGTTACCCTGGTTTTCAAGATTACCGGGATCATATATCACCTGACGATTCCCTTTGTCATCTAAAAGATAGATACCATTATTATAGTTACACATGAAAGTTGTCTCATTCAGTGGCCAGCAAGTTCCATAAGTGTGAGTTCCCCTTTCAACTTCGGGGAATTTTACAGAGGGAGTAATACGCTTGACCTGCGACATCTTTCCATCATCGGGAATGTTAATGTCAATTAAAATCAGTGATCCGGAAAACCCCTCGTGATGGCCCACTGCTGTTGCAGTGAATTTACTGGTTGTACCTGGGACTGCACGAAGTGTCATATCAACATCTTCACGGAGGTTACGTCCATTCGGAAATCCACCTTCTGTGCCATATTGTTCCGGGGTGATACCATTTGGCATAACATCATGTGGGAGAGGATAATTTCCATGCCAGTTTCGAGGATCACGTCCATCAGGATAACAGAGGAAAAGATGGTGAGCAGTACCCCAGTGACGATCGAAGTAATCCCATCGGTTATAAACAATCATACCATCGTTTGCTACACTTGGCTGCCAGTCGTTGGTTTCATGATAACTGATTGGAATTATATCTGATCCATCAGAATCCATCGTATGAAGTGTAAAGAGAAGAGCACTCGTTGGAAGAAGACATCTGCCTATCCCGGATCGTCGTGTGGAAACAAGTACAATTCTCCCGGAAGGAAGAAAGCACGGATCGAAATCATCATATGCACCACTGGTAAGCTGGTCAAGTTTTTTTGTTTCCAGATTAAATTTGAATATATGCCAGAGATTATCGTTGGTAGTTGCAGAAAAGAGAATCTCCTTTGCATCGAAACTGAGATCGAGACCGGCAAATTTTCCTGTCAACTCTTTTCCTGCCCATGGTCCTGAAGATACTTTTACACCAGTGAGAATTTTTGTCATCTTTGGGGATGACCCTTTTATACCCGTTATCATCACTGGTCCACCACCATTTGCATATGCATAAGCACGGGCACATTCAACAATTCGGCACTCAATAAAGGTTTCAATATTCGCAATGATTGTATCAAAATCAAATGCAGGGTTGGCAAACATCGCTTCACGATTTACCGCCATAGCTTCTGCAAAAAGTGCCTGACGATTATCAATCTCCGAGACTGAGATTTCCTGTGACACACTTTGGAGGCTTGCGAATTTTGAACTCATGGCTGCTGCAGCGGCAGTTGTTTTTCCCAGTTTTCGGTACGATTCAAGAATTGCTGCGGTTCTGCGTTTAACCACATCGAGCGGATCTCGATCAGCTGCGTTAATGAGTGCCTGAGAATTAAGCACCTCATTTGCCTGGTAATTACCTGAATAACCCTGCGTTATTTGAGCATCCAGATCGCTCCACTCATTTTCTACATACTTATTAAATGCATCCTGTGCCCAGGTTCCTGCAAAACAGCACACCATAAAAAAAACGGCAATACCAATTTGTTTTTCTGTCCAACTTCGCTTTGACATCATCCCTCCAGTTTCAGCGAATAACTTTTTAAACTCAGCGCTATTAAGGCGAATATCTCTTCCTGAATTTATTGATACTATCAGTTTTATAATCTATCCATCAAAAGATACGTTGCAACACAATTATTTGTCTTTTACAAAAAAATGTATACAATTGTTACAAGATCAAAACCATTCGAAAATGGCTAACCCTTTATCTCTATTTTTCACCATTATTAATCGTTACTTATTTCCAGCAATAAATACCTGTACAGAGCTATTTAACCAGCGCTTAAATTATAATTATTAATGTATATCTCAAAAAAATTTTTGCTCAACAATTTTGCGTAAAATGTTAAAAAGTGTACTGAGAAAAAGAACAGTGATAATATATCCTAACTGAGGTGAATAACAAATTAAAACGCCTGTTCATAAACAGCACTCACCATGAAATCAAATTTATCTCTGCCCAAAAGTCGTTTGTCTGTTTGACCAAAGCAGGTAAATGCGATCAGAAAGAGGTTTCTTTGAGGGTTTCCAAATGCAAGAGAAAGGTTATCAGCAAAAATGACATTTTTACGCTCCTCTGTACTGTCAATAGTCTTATAATCGTAATTGGTACCATTAAAACTCAGAAATCCATAATGGGGTATTAAAACTTTATCAATCCTATACTCAAACGAATTTGAAATAAATGCATTTTTCCACAATCCGGACGCTACATTCAGATACAAATCGTGCTTGTGTAATACCCCTTCAGCATCTGACAAATTATTCACCACTAAAGGTAAAATCGTATCGGAAAATTCATCGGGATCAACAATTAAAATGCTCCTGGCTGCTCATCAATACTATCATTTATAGCAAATGGGTTATCTAAAATATCTGCTGTATCTATTGGCGCGATTGCAAATGTTGAAATCTGGATGGAAAATAGCAGCAACAGAACAACATATGACCTATTAAACATAACAGCCTCTTATTTAAAAAAACGATATTTAAAAGTTTATGTTTCAAAATGCAAAAAAGGGGAATAGTTTGATAAGTTTAACTTTTGTTTCCGAAAGTTTTCAGAAGGCATACATAAATACATCCACAATTTTTATCACTCATCCAGAACATCATTTCTCTTCCGGTCGTAAAACTCCTGCGGAGTTGTTTTTGTCATTTCATAAAATGTACCTTCGAAAATTTTCTGATCTTTAAACCCAGTCATTTTAACGATCTCATCAATAACAAACACCTCTTTCGAAAGAAGTTTCTTTGATAATGCAATACGTTCTTTCAAAATCAGATAATCAAAACTGCATTTTGCTTCGGTTTCTAATGTAGATTCTATTTGATTTTTGTCAAAACCGGTTATCTCTGATAATTTATCAATGGTAAAATCAGTATCCGAAAGATTCCCGCGTATGCATGTCAATACGGATTCCATCATTTCAGAACAGTGCCGCTCTTCAACTTCCTCTATTTTGCTATCATTGTAATGCCTATAAAGCAACCACCCGATTATCCCAAGTATTACAATTCCAAAAAATAGCGCCCCGATTATCATTGTTAGATGGAGCGAAGCCATCGCCTGATGAAGTTTCAGTGTACCCCATCGTGCAGGGCTGTACCTGCAGTACTGATCCCTGTTACCGCCCCATGAATAAAACTGATCATTACCACTATCAGCATCATTGATTGTAATATCAAACCCGGAAACCATTGATGGATACATCAGATCGGACAATGTAAAAAATGGTATCGCAGCTTCAATGACATATCCATCAGTTTTAATCGATGTTCGGTACTCCATATTTTCTTTAATAAGCAGTGTACTGCTATCTGCAGAAGTAAACCCCGAATCGTTCAACTCAACCGTAAAGCAGATACTTCGTATTTTTGGACCAAACCTGATACTACGATGGTTTTTTCCGGCAAAATCACTTTTGTCATTGTACATATCGAAGTGAAGCTCCATAAAATCCCCTGTACCGATAGATGTATCCTGAATATGCGCTGCAAAGTACACTTTCCCAATTGTCCATACCATTTTTGCATACCCATATCTGCCAAGCCGGTTTTTTCGCACTCTTTTCCAGTCATCCAGATTACCATCGATGATGATATTTTCGGGTTTAGTTATCTGGTGGGCATGAAAAACGCCATGACTTTTCCAGTTCCCCCGCCTGACCATCCATCGGTGAGGAAGTGGTGGAGATACAATTGTTTCCCCGGAATCCCTGAAAAGGGTGTATCCAAACTGAAAATGGATCTGATCCTGATCGGGAATGTTTGAACACTGGTAGTTGAATCGATACGGCGCGTGCGCTACAATCCCTATAGTGTCGATCAATCCAGCTGAATGACGAACAAACAACTGTACCGAATCGACCTTTGTCAGGGGAACAACTTCAATATCAAAGGGAGTATTACCTACATTCGTTCTAACAGCAGGAGTAATTATCCTTGCACTGTCTGAAATAATTTTTTTTGCAACAGAAATAGAACTATCCATTGAAATCGTTTTTTTTTCAAGGAGCTTCAACGATAACCGTAATGAATCAAAATCTTCAGCAAAAGCTATTGAATAAACGCTAAAACATATCAGTAGACCAATTTTTATCATACTCATGCCCTACAAATCTCAAAGTACAGCGCAAATATGGGTATTTACTTTACTGGAGTGAGAAAAACTCAGCAATTCGCATATCGCCTCACCCCCTCGGTCCCCCTCTCCATTGGATATGGAGAGGGGGAAGAAGAAAAATTGCAGTTCCTTTCTCCCATTCGCCACGCGAGGAGATAGGGAGCAATCGCATATTTGCATTCCCCTTCCTCTCCATTCACTAATGTAGACGGAGCCAGGGGGTGAGGCGACCAGCAGAAATCGCGAAGTATGATTCCACCAGTTAAATGTCACCCATTTCATGTAAAATACCAATATATCAGACGCTTTGATGCAATTATTTGTAACAGAGGGCTGCACAAAAGAAACATTTTACGCCATTCGCCAGCGTCGGGTTTTATTTTAGTATTAAAGTTTTATTTTTTTCGTGTATTTCGTATGTTTCGTGGTTAAAAAGAATTATAAACCAGAAATCTTAATCGAAAGGTACTGCTATGAAATTTCAAAATCTCTATATCGGTACGATTGTCGGCTGGGTTTTAGTCGTACTCTTTGAAGTGATCGGTGCGTTTTTCGGTGCATGGCAGATGAAACGTGCCAAATTTCCATTAAAGGTTCTTTACCTTTTGATGAAGTATGGCAGAAGAACGCTACTGTTTTCGATCGCAGTGGTTAACCTGTTACTGCTTATAAAAGCGCAAAAGAAAAGTGTTCCGACGTACTGATCCCGTAAATAAAAAGTTCAGTATTTTCTATCTTTTGAGGATAAACAATGAACGAGAATATAATATATCTTGACAATAATGCGACCACCTGTGTCGCACCTGAAGTTATCGATGCAATGATGCCTTTTTTTACATTGCGATACGGCAACCCCTCCAGTATACACCGTTTCGGGGGAACTGTCCGTCGTGAGATTAATGCAGCACGTGAAAAAGTTGCAGCACTTATTGGAGCTCTGCCTGAAGAGATTATCTTTACGAGCTGTGGTTCAGAGAGTGATAATATGGCACTGAAAAGTTTTTTCAGCAAACACGGTACAAAAACCAAAATAATCACCACCACAGTAGAACATCCGGCAGTCCGGAACACCGCACGCAAGCTTAAAGAGCTTGGTGCAACTCTGATTGAGCTTCCGGTTGACTCTGAAGGAATGTTGAAAATGGGTGCTCTGGAGTCCTGTGCCATTGACCAGCACACTATTGTCAGTTGCATGTGGGCCAACAATGAAACCGGCGTCGTTTTTCCTGTTGAAGCCTTAGCTGCTTATGTCAAAGAGCGCGGAGGGACATTTCATACCGATGCAGTTCAGGCGGCTGGAAAAGTGCCTATTGATCTTCAAAAAATTCCTGTTGATTTCCTTGCTCTCTCCGGCCATAAACTTCATGCTCCAAAAGGTGTGGGAGTCATGTACGTTCGGAAGGGAATAACTGTTGAACCAATTCTTGATGGTGGTCATCAGGAGGAAGGACTTCGGGCAGGAACGGAAAACGTTCCCTATATCGTTGGGCTTGGTAAAGCTTGCGAACTTGCAGCTGCGAAAATGGGTGAAGAAAACGGCAGGGTGAGAAAGCTGCGTGACAAACTGGAAAATGCACTTCTTTCAAGTTGCACCGGAGCAAAGCTCAATGGCCATAAAACCAGCAGACTTCCAAACACAACAAATATAAGTTTCGAAAATATTGAAGGTGAAGCTATTCTGTTGCATCTTGACGAAAACGGGATTGCCGCATCATCAGGATCGGCGTGCACTACCGGTTCTCTTGAACCGTCACATGTGATGATGGCGATGGGAATGCCGTATACATTTGCACATAGTTCTACCCGGTTTTCATTGAGTGTGTATACTGCCGAAAAGGAGGTAGATACGGTCATTAATGTTATGCCTGGAATTGTTGCAACATTAAGAAGTATTTCACCATTTGTGGGGAATCAGAAGTAATGAATAGTGCTCTTTACGAAAAAATCAATAAACTTAAAAAAGAAAAAAACGCTGTCATTCTTGCCCACACATATCAATCCGGTGAGGTGCAGGATTGCGCTGATTTTGTCGGAGATTCATACGGATTGAGTGTTGAAGCTGCAAAAGTCACAATGGATGTGATTATATTCTGTGGTGTGCGATTCATGGCTGAGACTGCAAAAATTCTCAGCCCATCCAAAAAAGTTATCCTTCCCGAACCAGATGCCGGTTGCCCCATGGCTGATATGATTAACGCTCAGGAATTAATCGAATTCAAGCGCCAGCATCCGGATTACGTCGTGATGTGTTATGTTAACTCTACTGCTGAAGTCAAAGCACTCTCTGATATCTGCTGTACAAGTTCCAATGCGCTGACAATCGCAAAAAAGATTCCTCCAGAAAATGGGATCCTTTTTATTCCCGATCAGCATCTCGGTTCATGGGTACAAGAGCAGACCGGAAGAAAAAACATGGTAATGTGGAACGGATGCTGTCCGACACATTTGCGGATCACCCCGGAAATGCTCATCGAGGCACGCATAAAATATCCTGATGCTGAAATTTTGATCCACCCTGAAGCACCACATGAATGCCGCGTACTTGCCGATCATGTTCTTTCGACCGGCGGTATGTGCGATCTTGTCAAATCAAGTAAAAAAAATGAATTTGCTATCGCTACCGAAAAAGGGATCATGCACACGTTACATAAAAATAATCCCGAGAAAGTCTTTCATCATCTTTCGGATGAACTCACCTGCCCTAATATGAAACTGGGAAATCTGGATTCAGTGGTGGCATCTCTGGAGGGGCGTGATGGTGAAGAGATTATTGTTGATGCGGATGTTGCGGAAAAAGCACGGTTATCACTTGTCAAAATGCTTGAGATGAGTAAGTAGTATTTACATAAAATATTTTTTACATCATACATTTCCACTTGCGTGTACCGGATAGGTGGGAAAAATGCATGCTGAACCGTATTTAAAACTTTAGAATTCCATGCGTTAATTGACAGGAATTTAGACGCAGTTACTTAAAGTCAGATAATATGGAGCATTTCACCCGTATTGCAGTTGCGGAATACAGGACTATGCGTTATCTGACTGTGACACACGCTCGGTAGTCCTGGTTGAACCAAGTTCGGTTTCTTCGATACACTTACGGACCGGGTACTGTGAAAATCCCAGAAAAAAACGCCTTTATTCCGAAATGAAAATCATGCTGAATACCTTCTGACAGCCTCAAAACAACTTGTCAAAACTCAAAGCCAAAAAACAACACTGTATACCAGTTAAAAAAATAAGCTTCATCATCAACAAACATTTGTTTATAGCGATCGGTAACTGTTCTCGAAATTCTACTCCTGACACCTATTAAAAAATGACTTCTTAATAAATTGCAACGCGGAATGAATTCCGAAAAATCTATTGAAATTATGTCTGAAATAGATTTCTACAGGATTGAAAAAATTGGTTTTTTGAAATTCAGACTTTTGACTATACCAGGAATGATAAAATGAACTATTCGTTCCTGTTGAAATGCCTAGTTCAATTCCAGGGGCTTGACTGATTAAAAAAGTTGTGGCAAATGCAGATAGTAACATAATTCTTTTAAAATTCATTTTTCTCACATTTGCCACATTTATTAATCAGTTATAAAAATTTACAATTTCAACCCAACACCAAAGTTGAAATTACCAAAACCGGCACCTTCTTCAGCGTATCCATAAAAATTCGGTGAGAAGTAATAACGTGCGCCAATATTTTCACGAAAAAGGAACCCACCTATATCCGGTAATTGAAGGGATTCTTCCGATGGAGCACCATCCCTTCTTGAAGTCCACCCGATTCTCCAACCGGTTGATATCCCGATATAAGTATCAAGTTTATCCCGAATGGGGATTTTATCTGCAATTATTTTCAGATTGAATGGATGAAATGAACCTCTAACTGCAATGGGTACATAGTTGTGACGATGATATGAGTCATAGATATGCCCATTATATCCAATTCCACCACCTAAACTTATCGCATCATGAATCGCATAATCACCAGTAGCATAAAAACCTAGCCAAAGCACACATAGTCCCGCTGATAAATTGATGTTCCCCTTTGCAAAACAACTCCCTGATGATGTCGCCCAATCCTCCTCTGTATAAGCCGTCTGAAAAAGTGACACGACCAAAGCTGCAAATAGTATCTTTTTCATGAGAACCTCCGAAAAATGAAACACTTAAATTACTGTTCAAAGGATCAGAGTTAGATTTACAAGTTCTGGATCTTATCTCCTATAACCTTTTAAACCCTGAACGTTGAACCTTTGAACCCCATTTATTACTTCTGTTAATATATATTTTTTAATCGAATATAATGAGCACATTCCCATCATTGACACGTCTATGATTAAAAAAAAAATTAAGGAAATAATTATGAGTGAAATTATTGGAAAAAAACTTGGTGGCTGCACAATTGAATCCAAAATCGGTCAGGGCGGCATGGGTACGGTCTACAAGGCACATCATGAAACTCTGAACATTTCTGTTGCAATCAAAATTTTCCATGCTCAACCCGATTCTTCCGGTTCAAAAGAGCGGTTCCTTCGTGAAGCACAGCTGATGGCTCAGTTACGCCACCCCAATATCGTCTCCGTAATGAATGCCGGTATTGAAGATGATATTCATTTTATAGTTATGGAATACATTGAGGGTGGTAACCTGCTCTCCCTGATCAACAAGAATAAGGCTCTTCCCGTTCAGAATGCTATTGGGATCGCCGTCGATATTCTTCACTCACTTGATTTTGCAAAGTCAAACTCGATTGTACACCGTGATATTAAGCCTGAAAATATACTTATCGACAGTTCCGGTCATGCAAGGCTGGCTGATCTTGGACTGGCAAGAGCTGTAAGCAGTGAACACCTTACCCAATCAAATATGATGCTTGGAAGTCCTCACTACATAGCGCCTGAACAAGCTAATAACTCATCAAATGTTGACTGCCGCAGTGACATATATTCTCTTGGATGCTCACTTTTTCATATGTTGAGCGGAAAAGAACCTTTCCCGGGGAATTCATTGATCGAGATCGTGATGAACCATACACAGAAACCGGTACCGTACCTGGTTGACTATGATAAACAGTTGCCATCAGGTATTGCTGATATCGTTTTCAAAATGATGCAGAAAGAGCCGGAAAAGAGATTTTCAGATCCCACAAGTATCATTAATGCATTAACTCCGTTCCTGCCAAATGATCGCAAGCCGTACTCAGTACCTCTCCATTCTACATCTGGAAGGAAATCCCCATCAAAGATTCCGTATACAGGAATTGCAACCGGTGTAGTTATACTCTTAATAATTGTATTATCGTTCTTTTTAAGGAAGGATACACTGAAATCTGAAGCACCTGTTGTAACCCCGGATACCCTATCGATTAACAAACCTGATACACAGTCAGCATCTGCCGACAGCACCAAAAAACCTGACAATAAACCGCAAAAAAGAGTTAAGAAAAAAACTCAGAAAATATCACAAGTAGCTGCCACGGAAACAGTTGCCGTAAGCAGTAGTGAGAACCCTCTGACTGGTATTGTAAAAATTGGTGATACTGAAGCACTTCGCAGTATGCTTCAGAAAGGAGTTTCACCAAAATGCGCTCCCGGTTCGCCAACGACTCCACTCCATGAAGCGGTTCGAAGAGGACTATCAGTGGAAACGCAGCTTCTTGTCAAAAATGGTGCACCGATAAATGTTCTTGACAGCAAAGGGTTAAGTCCACTGCATTATGCAATTAAAGAAGATGCATCGTTTATTGTCAAAATGCTGCTTGAAAATGGTGCTGATCCGAATTTGAACACTAAATCCGGGAAAACGCCATTACAGATGGCTGAATCGGTTGATTCTGAGCTTGAATCGGTGCTTGAGAAGTTTGGGGCGAAGTAAGTAACGCTCTTATTTTATGTATGCAAAAATGAGTACGCTTTAATTATAGTAATTGGATAGAAAAGAAAGTATTTTAGCTATATTGAATAGTAGAGCGAAGATACCAGAGAAAACTGTTTAAACTGGAAATTACGCTATTATAGAATGAAACTATATGGGTTATTGCACTTAGTTGATGGTAATCGCATTGTTTTACCAATAGCTCCGGTTTCGCGGATTACGCAATTGCCTCTCTCCCCAACCCTCTCTCCACTCGAGGAGAAAGGGAGCCTGCATTTTATTCTTCTTCCCCCTCTCCATTTCTTATGGAGAGGGGGAACCGAGGCGTTGCACTGATCCCTCTAAAAAGCGGGACGAATGTGGGATGAGGTTATATGCGAATCGAAGAGTATTCTGATACCGACACAAATAAAGTGAATCACCGTTTGAAAAGCGACTACTACTTTAAATCCGGAGTATAATATGTATAGATCCGTTCCCCGATATCAGTGTTCCCTGCTGAGCATACTTTTAATATTCAGTGCAGGGTATTGTGCAAAACTTGCCAGTATCAACGTTATCGACAAGGATTTCATTGCGGTTCATATCCTTGATGGTGAAGTTTCTACCCGAGATGATGGGATCGGACCGAAGGCGTTTTATAATTCCAGTCATGAAGATGACAAGGACACTGTAAAACGATATACACCTGTACTTTCTGTAAATGATGCGAAACTATTAACAAGCTGGACAATTTCATCAAATGATGATGCTGCGTACTCTGGTGGCCTGAACCCATCACAGTGTTACCGAAAAACAAAGATGAACGGGCTGGCTGAACAGCAATGGGCAAACAGCGACTACCATTACGAATACACCTATGATCACTGGATCTATCTCAAACTTCCCAGACCTTTGCAGCAGGGTAAAAGCTATACTCTGACCGTAACATCAACAACCAATATATCGCCCGCAACCGGAACAATTACATTTGACATTTACAAGTCTGTCTCTGAAGCAATTCATATAAATCTCGCCGGTTACCATCCGGAACCGAAAATAAAATCTGCTGATCTCTATATATGGATGGGTGATGGCGGTGCACGTGATTACACATCATTTATTAACAACAAAGTGTTCGTTTACAATGTCTCATCCGGCCAGACCACAGAAGTCGGCAAAGTCACCTTCTGGAAAAAAAGCGGTAATGATATCTACTCATATAACCTCACCCGTTCTGATGTCTGGAACTCTGACTTTTCATCATTTACCGGCACGGGGACCTATCGTCTTGCAATTGATGGTGTTGGTTGCAGTCAGGATTTCAAAATTGACTATAATGTATATCATGATCCATACCTCGTTGCTGTTCAGGGCTTTTTCTATATGAGGATCGGTCAGGACAGTACTAACGGGATTCGACCGGTTCCCCGCCGACCACTCTATATTCCGGGTGTTTCACCACAGAACACAACTGTTTATCTCACCACAATGCAACCGTACCATGCACAATGGAACAGCTTCTCTTCAGGTGATGTCTGGGACAGACCAAATGACTGGGCGAAATTCAAAAAAGCTGATAATGCAACTAATTCCAGGGCATATGGCGGTCACTCTGATGCCCTTGACTGGGACCGTCATCTTGGGCATATCTGTATTATCTGGGATATGTTATTACCCTACATTCTCACAAAGGGTGCTCTCGCTGATGACAATCTTGATATAGCCGAAAGTGGTAACGGCATTCCTGATATCATCGATGAAGCACGCAATGAGGTTGATTTCTGGTTGCGTTTACGTGATGGTCAGGGGTATTCACACGGCCTTACTAATCCAAATGATAAAAATGAGTTTTTCCAGGCTGGGCCTACCGCAATCGCGGCATGGGCAAGTGCTGCAAATGCATCGATGCTTGCGGATTGTTTCAGAATATGTGGAAAAAATGACCTTAAAAATGAGTATCGTGACAGTGCGGTTGCCGCATTTAAATATGCCGGTTCTCTCACCGACCAGATGTTAGATAAAACACAGGGAATCGGCGATTTCACAATCAGTGGAAAAGACCTCAAAATGATGGCTGCAGCATTTCTTTACAATGTTACCGGCGATACAGCGTATGAAAATAGTATCAAATCGTTGAGCATTGTCACGAGTACAAATTCAAAACTGATCGATGACAAGATGAATCAGTTGTATGGAACAGCAGCTTACCTTTTTTCGCCACAGATAATTCACTACCAGCAACTCTTCGATAACATGAAAGCCTCAGTTATTGCACAGGCTAAATCCCTTGAAGCCAACTTCTGCAGTAAACGTCCAAGCCGCCGGGCCACACTCGAAGTTTCCTGGTATTTCCGTACAGCGCAAAACGTACATCACAGTATTATCGCCCACGCGATTACTTCAAACATTGATGAAAAAACGCTTTTTCGCCAGGCGATGACACTTGAAGCCGATTACGGTCTTGGCCGCAACCCTTTAAATATGATCCAGATGACAACCGCAAGCACACCGCTGGAAAGCAAACGCAGTGTCCCTCTGGCATATACATCAGGAGGCGATGATGGCACTCCTGGGATGCATCCGGGACATACCCCCTACATGAATCTTGACGACTGGGACCAGAGCATGACCATGGGAAGCCCATCAAAGCTTTATGTAAACTGCTACCCGGCAAATTTCAAATCAACCTGGCCAATGGATGAAGGATATTTTAACACAAACTATGTCTGGGCACATAATGAGTTTACTCCTCAGCAGACCATGCGTGGAAAGATAGCCCTCTATGGTTATCTCTACGGAATATCAAAAGGTAGCAGTGCAGTTTCGAAACCCCGGTTTTTTCGCAGGGTTCAGAGCAGTTTAGCAACTATAAACCAGTCAGTTCCAAATCATATAAGAATATTTGATCTTAATGGGAAAGTACTCTGGAGTGGCACCATTGAAGACTATTCAACAATGATCTCGATGAATCGTTTCTCCAATCGAGTTGTCCTTGTTGAAAAAAGGGTTGGCGATATTGTATCCATCAGTAAGATGACAGTTCAAAAATAATTTCTTAAGTCAGACATTAAACCAGCACAATACTGCTTCAGGACTATTTCTTCCTGGTCATCTTCGAACTGATGACCAGGCCCTGTACAAGCGAAAATCCAAGCATAAGCCCCATGATCCCGAACAGTTTAAAATTCACCCAGGTATCGGTTGAAAAATAATTGGCGACATAAAGATTAATACCTCCTACTAATGCGAAAAATATACCCCAGCTTGCATTAAGACCAAACCATGTTTTTTCCGGAAGTTCCATCTGTTTACCGAGCAGACTTTTGATACCGTTCTTTTTGAAGATAAACTGCCCGCCAAGCAATCCAATAGAAAACAACCAGTAGAGAATAGAGGGTTTCAATTTGATAAAGTCCTCATTTTTAAAGAGTAGTGTAGCACCACCAAACAGGACAATGATCACCAGACTGAGCCACATCATGGGCTCCACTTTTTTACGCTTGAACAACATCCAGCCGATCTGAAAAAAGCTCGCGATAATTGCTGCCATGGTAGCGGCAAATATGCCCTTAAGTTTAAATACCACGAAGAAGAGAAGTACCGGAAAAAAATCAGTGAGAAATTTCATGATTATGTCGTTTCGTTGATTGTAACTGAGATGATGGGATAATTTCAAATATAAGATCAACTTTCCAAAATTGGATCCCTTTTTTATTACTTATTACTCTATGTCGAGAAGCTTGTTATAATACTCTTTTGTAGGATTAATTGAAACACCATTTGTTCTGATATTCTTCAAAAAAGCGTCATTTTTTTCCTTAAAATCACAGTCAATATGATCTTGCATCAATACGAAGCATATTAATTGCAATTTATCATTACGGGTCTCTTTTTTCAATTTGCTTATTAATTCACACCTAAAACGCTTATAAATTCTACTATTTTGACTAATTCTGTTAAAAATACATTATTATGATAATAACAAGTTCATTTTTGCTTACAATCTAAATTAGAATCTCTAAAACAGTTACTTCTCATCTAAAACAATTATATTTTTACCATCTTCATCTAAAACGATTACAAATGTCCAAAAGAGCTGATTCTGAAATCTGCTTATTTAAGACTCAAATTCCTCTACTATATTCAATTATCCAATTGCTTTCAAACATTTTCTTAAATTATGTTTAATGGCAATATAGACCAGATAACCTCTCAAGGCTGTTCATTTTAACAAAATCATGGTGAAATAGTATGCAGATCAAATGGCTTAATCCGGATTCGACTTTTTCTAACCTTATTCTTGCCGGTGATATCGGTGGAACAAACTCCAATCTTGCACTGGTTGGTGAATACAACGGTGCATACACGATAATCCTCGAAGTGGTATTTTCATCGGCAGAAATATGTGGACTTATTGATCCGATTAAAGAAGTGCTCAAAATCGCAAAAGAGCGCAGAGAGGATCTTATCCCCCAGCGTTGCGCAATCAGTGCTGCCGGTGCGGTCATAAACAATACAGTGAATCTTACCAACTGCAAATGGAGTATTGATGGAGAGCAGATTCGGAAAGAGACTGGATTAAAAACATTGCTGATCAACGACTTTGTTGCTGTCAGCTATGGTTTATTGACATATGATGTTAATAACGAAAAGCATATCCATAAATTAAAGCATCCCGATGGAACTATTCCCGAAAAACAAAACGCAACTATCGCAGTTATCGGCCCGGGAACCGGCCTTGGAGTTTCCTTTCTTATATATCATAATGGTGAACATATTCCAGCTTCATCTGAAGGTGGGCATGCTGCATTTGCTCCGTTTGATGATGAGAGTGAAGCATTCAGTAAATACATGAGAAATAAAATTGGTATAACTCCCGGAGTTGAACTGTTTGTGAGCGGACAAGGTATTAAGAATATTTTCTATTTTTACAAAGATGTCAAAAAGATGCCCATTGAGGGAGTGATTGCAGAAATCGACGCGACAGATGATTCAAATAAGCCGGGAAAAATCTCCCGTGGAGCATCAGAAAACAGCTATTGCCGATCTATGATGCAACTGTATGTACGAATGTTTGCAAGTGCAGCAAGCAACCTTGCCTGCACCACTCTTCCATTTGGTGGTCTTTTTCTCGCCGGTGGCACCGTTTCAAAAGACCTTAAATGGCTTCAGAACGATGACCTTTTCATGAAAACTTTTGAAATAAATTACAACCGCAACATTTGTCCGTTGCTCAAAAAAATTCCGGTATATGTAATTCTCGATTATTCAATTTCTCTTTACGGTGCAGCTAATGCCGGAATGAAAATCAAATATTGATCCAAAAACAGGTAATTGCATAACTCCCTGCAATTACCTTATTTAATTAATGTTAAATTCCGGACCTGTTTAAGTTCGTCGGCTTTTAACACACAGAAATATTTCCCTGATGCGACTATTCTGCCACTTTCAGCTTTACCATTCCACATTACAGTATAATTACCAGGCGTCATTTTTCTATAAACAACACTTTTAAGCTTTCTACCCATAATGTCATAAATATCTATTGATACATTATAAGGATTGAGATTAATTTTTCCATCTTTTGACCATCTGTACGGAATTGTATAATTTATCCTGGTTGATGGGCAGAATGGATTGGGATAGGGGTTGCCCATTTTGAAATGTAGAGGGAATGTTGATAAAAACCGTGGATTATCGGTAACAAAAACTGTCTGATAGGATTTACTTTTTGACAATTGAACAATATAGTTAACATCGCCTTCAATCTGAACCAGCGAATCGCCGATTTTTGTAAAAACATACAGGTTTCGTGTATTATCCATCCCTACAAATGATAATACTCCCTCCTCATTATCCTTACTTCCCGAAATCGCAAATTCGAAAATATTGAGTGATTTCCATGTTTTACGAATATCACTGGCAAACTCTTTACAGCTGGTCCCCCAGTCTTCATGATTGAAATAAAGCACCGGCCTTCCTTCAAACTCCGGGGGTTCCGGCCTGTCCATCTCATCGTATCTGTCCATTGCATGCTGATTGAAACCGAATTTATTATCTACATCACATCCTCCCTCAGCACGGATTGAAACCTGCAGTGACCAGTTATCTTTACTCTGATAATAACATTTTCGCAGCTTGGCTAGTGTTCCAGTACTGAATACCGGTACCGGACTGAGAATTACTGACGCAGCAGTGTCCACTCTTACCCAATAGCCATTCCAGGGTTCAAGCACATTCTGTACCTCTTCATAATCGTTGTTTTTAGAGTTCCACCGCCATACAACATCGCTTTTTCGTGGCCATGCTACAGGATAAGGATAGGGAGAAGAGATCTGGTTCCACCCCGAGACAGTCTTATGCAAACTGACATTTACCAGTCCCTTTTCAAAAGTCTCACTGCTCAAATGTATAGTATCGTTTAAATAACCCTTTCTCCAGTAAGCTTTTGCTCCTTCAATCTCAGTGAGCTCCTCCTTTTTCTTATAATAAGAGTAAACCTGTTTTTCAACACCACTCTCGTCCCAGTTAAGAAGGTACCTGGAATTTATTAGATTTGAAACAAGGTATATTTTTGATGGTATTGATACCATACTCCATCCGGTATCCTTAAACACATAATCGGAAGCGCCTGTCACTGGAAATGTATCAGTTACTTCAGCAGATTTCAGACCACCGCCATCGATTGCAATCGCTTTCACTTCATATCTTCCATCTGTTAATGGGAATATCATATGCGACATACTTATAGAACTGTCCTTGAACACAGTACTATCACTTTTTAAGGCCCGTATTTTGACACTGTATAAGAGTTGAGCATCACGGTCATCAACAGCAGTAACCATAATTTGAGCTGCACCGTTAACAACTTTCCTTGTCAGCACTGGCTTTGAAGGGGGATCGTCACTATCAAGTACATACATTTTTTTATTGAGATTAACGATAGAATTTGATCTATCGGCAATTTCAAACTTTATTTCGTACACTCCGGTATCAGCCTGAACTGGTGTACACTGTATCTGGGCAATCCAGTCCTTTCCATTATCAGATTTATTTACAGAACTTATTTTCAGCCACGATCTGGCATTCGGACTTTTCACAGATATTGAATCGTTTGCATCAACATCGTTTATCTTGATATCAAATGTGTATTTTTGTTTTTCTATTACCGTATCTGCAATTGAACTCGATAGAACAACCGGCTTATCGTTAGTATTAATTACCCTGATTTGCAATTCCAATGTATCAGATAAAGAACTCAAGTCAGTATAAATCAGTTCTACAGCACTGATCCCGACATCTTCATTCTTTGGTACACCTGTCAATTTATTTTCTGACAGTTTCAACCATGCGGGCAATTTAACAATTGATACTTTGGGGGTATCGGCAATATCCGGATCAGTAACGTTAATAACTCCTTCATAACTGCTGTCTTCAAACACATCCGTATTACCAGAATATGAGATTACAGGAGCTTCTGGTATATCTTTTACCATTATATTGAATGTATCATAGGTAACAGCTCCTCTGGCATCCTTACATTCAATCACAACAGCGTGAGAACCGATATCTCCACCACCGGGAATCCATTTGAAAAAAGGACCTGTAACAGTCATCCCAGCCCGCGCATTTACCAGGTTGTACATGAGACTGTCATTATTTATATCATACGCAGAAAGAGTTCTGATTAACGTACTTCTTTCCATTACGATAGTATCTGCCAACAAGCGCAGTACCGGTGGAGTATTTTTTATCTGTATACTATCATAGTTAAACAATGAGCTGTTTCCGTCCGGATCTCTCACTGCATAAGCACAATAAAAAGAACCTGGTACAATAGTCCTGAACGACAATACCGTATCTCTGCCTGGTAATATTTTTACATTTTTCACAGCTATGTCCGGTGATTCTCCGAATCCAAAAAGAATCTGAACACTATCGGTATTTCCGGCTTTCAGTTGAATTACTGTTAATGAATCACCTGTATTTGCAACTACTGACTGAACCAGATTTTCTGGCGGTACACAATCAGCCAGCAAAGTTACCGAAACTGCGCTATCAGGTACAATTGTATACCCACCTGCACGTTCCTTCAGGAATAGTTTTGAATAAAGAGTCAATCCGGTAGCCGGTAAAGTGGAAATTGTAAGACCCGAATCATTTTTTGACAGAATGTAATGGTATTCTCCCTCTGTTACATTTGCGGGATATCCGGATTTACCTATAGCCAATTGAACACTGTCAATTACATCGGGAAGTTTCGGGTTCCAGGAAAATGTCGCAGTCGAACAGTTAACAGCGACAGTGTGTAAACCTGCTTTATAAGTAGATGTAACCGGTACAGTGTCCTTTTTAAGAAAATAATTAAAAACTTTTAAATAGGGAGTTATCGATGAATTACCGATTGTATCGGATACAATTACGGCTACGTTATATTTTCCTTCCAGGAGAGTGTTTATATCAACCTGATACGACCATTGATTCGTACCATTACTTATAAGATAGGTCTCAGTTGGGATCCAGGTGCTACCATCAAAATACTTCCCTGAATCATTTTTTACTGAAACACTTACCTGCTTTATCCTTGTAAGCGAATCATAGGCTTCTCCAGAAATCAACCCATTCCAGCTGCCGATTGAATCAATATTATCAAACATTGTTGTTATCACCGGTGCTGTGCCATCGATAAGAAAATCAGTTGTATCATACGCCACATTACCAGCACTGTCTGTAGCACCAGCTTTAATAATGAATCTTCCATCACTACTGCTTACACCTGATGGCACAAAATTCCACTGATTCTGGGGTTGAATCTGCAGCCAGAATATTCCATTCTGCCAACTAACGCCGTTCCAGTAGGTAGAATCATTGATCTTATTAACAAGAATACTTACAGACAGTAGACCTGAAATCGAATCGTATGCGTTACCAGAAATCACTGAAGGCATTTGCTGAAAAATTGCACCTGAAGTTACGTTGATTTTTATTTTTGGTGGAGCTGTATCCATCAATAGTGTATCAACATATATTACAAGTCCGCCAGTTTCTTTGCTTAAATTATATGTATACGTTGAAAAGGGCGTTTTTGCGATTTTTATACCACTGTCGATCATTGTGCCAGCACAGGTAATTATCGGATACGCTCCCTTACCAAAGCCTTTTAGTGAAGATATATTGATGTATCCATTTAGAATGGCTGTATTTTTAACTGATAATGTATCATATTGGGTTCCAATATCGATATTTAAAGTACACCCTGGAGACATGTACAGTTCATCCATTGAAACATTCTTTGCCAATGCGACTCCGGGGGTGAATGTCGATTTGCTGTAAATATTGACTTTCTGAGCAAGTCGCCCATAACCATTGACATTAGAATACACGGAAAGAACACCGGGTACGATCACTGTATCGGTATCAGAGCGATTCATTGTTAATACCCCCTCAAAGGCATTGATCGAATCACACTGAGTTTTTCCGGTTATTACAATTTCACCACTTCCGGTTTTTGCTAACGTTTTTGAATTCAGATCCGATTTGATTGTATCGAGAGCCATTCCACGCAGTATGCCTGTTGAAAGTATCAATGTATCACCGGAAAGTGTATAGCCGGAAGCATTAAAAACGATACTGTCAGCATATTGAATTCCGTTAAGACCGATTATTGTATTTGAAGTCAAAGCACTGAAACATGCAGTATAACCAGCACCCGGCCATGCTGTAAGCGATTTACCATCATTACTCCAGAATCGGTCACTTCCCCAGGTTCCATTTGAAACCTGATATCCGCTGTCGGAGGAGATATCCCAGGTAAACATTTTACTTGACGGAACCAGTATTATTGTGTCAATAGCAATATTATTCTGTTCGATGGCACCGTATTTGTCCCAACTTGTAGAAACCATCACCTTGTATTTTCCGAAATCACTAAATGCAAATGTGTGGGATACTATATTTGATGCATACTGTCCCTTCAGAATCCAGTTACTTTTCCCTGTTATGGTATCTGAAAAAACAAAGAATGAGTCCGGACTGCCAAATCCTGCAGGAGCCTGCCAGGAAATAAGAGGAGTGTAATTGAAAAAGGTGTCATTTGGAAGAACGATTATCGGTGGAGTAACTGAATATGTCACACTTCCAATAAATACATCATCGGAATAATAAATTCCGGCACTGTCATGTGAAGTAGATATCATAAATTGGTATGTACCTTCAGATGCAGGTAATGCAACTGTTGCAGTGGTTAAAGACGAAGGTATCGTTGAGCTGAGACTCCAGTTACTGTTTCCAGACAGTACAGTATGGATATAAACAGAATCTATTGTACTTAACCCTGGCGGGTTTACCCAGGAGATTACGAAGGATTGTTTGTGAACTGTATCTGGTGCCAATACACTATACGGAGCAACAGCTCTGGTTCTAATTGTTTTTCTTGAATTAGTAGTAAAATCAGCCCAATTTCCTGAAGTATCAGAAACTGCTGCTGCAAAATAATATGTTGTATGTGCATTCAGATCAATAACAGTATCGACAGAATCAATTAAACTATATGTTCCTAATAATATTGTTGAACCATCATTCATAGAATCAGGCATTTTACTGCTGCTGTAACGTATACCGACGAATTCAGCATCCGAAGAATCAATTGATCCTGGATTCCACCATATTCTTACTCGCCCAGTATCCAGCGATTGAAGGTTAAGGACAAGGTCATTATCTGGAGGGAAAGTGTCAACCCAGAATACCCAGTTACTATTTCCGCCGGCATCAATATAAGGCGGATATACAATACCATTTGTTCCGGTTACTACACAATTGCCAATTATGGCATTTTCAGCTCTTAAACTTCCAGTAACATTGATATACCATTGAGTTGATGCATTACAATTGATCATGGTACTGCTGTTACCTGATAACTGAATAGACTGCCCGGCCTGCAAAGTCACTCCGCCAAGATTGAGCAGTGAATCAACATTTTCAATCACTATTTGTGTATCTGCGATAATACCATACCCAGAGAACCCAATTTTCCCAGCTGTCTGCCTGAAAGTACGACATCTCAATTCGTGATTTACAATCTGCAGTGTTGATGTATCGGATTTAAATATTTGTGGCAATGTAATACTTGAAGTTAATGGTGGTATTATGGATTGAGTCCCCGTTGATGCATTAAAATGTATCGTTGCTGCTCCACTACTCACATCACTGACACTTTCCAGCGAAAAATCACCGGAATCGATTGCTACAGTCGAATTACCAAACGCAACTACACCACCATATACCGACGCAGTATGCACAGTATGACTGAAATTGTTCCCCCAATCCCAGCCACCACTATTTTGAAATATTGCTGTGCCCGTTAAATTTCCGCTAACCTTTACAGTATCATTTCCATTTACATGAATAGGGGGCAATCTGAGAACCGGTGATGGAATCAGGTTCACTGTAGCACCGGATAGTCCCTCAAAATTAATTCCACCATAGTTCGTGTTTAAACCTGAAGCTGTTGAAAGATCAACCGTTCCGCTACTGCCACATCTCACCAGATTTCCATAATCGAAATTTAACACAGCATTACTATCAACAAGGGATCGAAATGCCACAGAATTACTGCCAAGATTCATCGTTGCATTTTTAACATACAACGTGTCATAAATTGTATCATTGGCAGTTGCACCCCAGCTTAAATTCCCCTGCAGCACCGCAAGAAAATTTACACGCAGGCCTTGAGAATCAACTGTTAAAGTACCACTACCGACTTTTTTGATTTTATTAAATATGAAATTACTGTTAGGGATGAACGTCCGGTTCTGGAGTGACCCAAATTCAAGATCAGCATACCCTGAGAATGAGTTGAAATTGCCAAAATTTGCATCACCTTTGATATAAATTGTTGTCTTACCAAACGTAAGCACACCAGCTCCATTTAAATACCCTATCGTATCTCTCTGATTACCAGTAGTATCAAACATCAGAGTGGTACCATTACTAATATTTAATGTATCTATACTAATAGTTGTATCCAGTATTACCATTCCACTGTTTATCTGCAAACTACTGGTTCTCAATCTGTTTTGTTTAATATGCAGCTGGTTACTCGATGAATGCACAGCTGGTAAAACCACTGCTACAGGGGGGATGAAATCCTGATTTCCCGTGCTTATAAATTCTATTTTTCCATTTCCGGGCGTAATCGTTCCGGTTCCATTCAAATCCAGTACTGCTGCTCCAGTTCGCAATACGCTGCTGCCGAAATTAAGTATACCCCCCATCATTTTTAGCGCTGTACCCAGACTGTCAATTAATCCATTCCCCAGATTGAACTCCCCGGATATCAGTTCTAGTGTATCAACCCTGAGTCCATTGGTGGTGACAGTGGTTACACCTGCTCCCTTCCGACAGATTTTGCTATACATAAAATAAGTAGATGGTGTAAAGGTCTGGTTGCTGCCGATAAAAGCCAGTGAGCCACCACTTATGGAACCTGCCGCATTCAAATCAACCTGATTTCCATCAAAGCACAACTCACTGTTTCTCAGTTCAAGATATCCGTTTCCT
>JBNKZD010000244.1:0-3111 GCA_050301235.1 Chitinispirillaceae bacterium
TCGATTATAGCCCTGAATCAATAAATCAGAAGAAACAACAAGAAATGCGTTAAGGAACCTCTGATTAATTCAGAGGTTCCTGCGGCACAGGGATGTACCGCCAAAATCGATGGCTGCAAGCCGTTGATTTTTTGAGAAAACTAAAATTGCACTTTTAGTTTTTCGTGCTCTGAGAATTCATGGATGAATTATTCAGAGCTTCCATAATATTTTTAGTTAATAAAATGTTGTTGATAGTCACTCCGAAGTTATAAAGGTGATTATTTTAAAGATCATTCAGAGGGCTTGAAGTCTTGCCATTAGAAAAATTAGCCAGATGAGTGTAAATCATCGTGGTTGAAACATCGGCATGGCCGAGTAGCGATTGAATTGTACGAATATCCATGCCTTTTTCGAGTAAGTGGGTGGCGTAACTATGTCGGAAAGTATGGCAGGTAACGCGTTTATTAATTTTCAAATCACGAGCAGTTGTGCGTACACGTTTTTGAATAGTGCTCTCGTTAATATGATGTCTCTGGATAATGCCGGATCGGGGGTCAACGGATAATTTTTTACTGGGGAAAACATACTGCCATACCCATTGCTTGTTAGATTTTGTGTATTTGTTTTGTAAGCCAGGCGGCATAAATACGCTACTGTAACCGGTTTTCAGATCTTCATCATGCTGTTGTTTAATGCTAGTTAGGTGCGATTTTAATTGATCAATGAGCCGAGCAGGCAACGGAACAACTCTCTCTTTGTTCCCTTTGTTTTCCCGTACAATAATCTGATTAAAGCCAAAATCTATATCATGTACTCTAAGCCTCATCGCCTCCATAATTCTTAAACCTGCACCATAAAGAAGAGAAACGACTATCCATTGTATGCCTTCCAGAGAATTTAGAATATCTCCCACCTCTTGTCGTGTGAGAATAACTGGCAGCTTTTGGCGCGGTTTGGCACGAATAAAGTTGCTGATATCGCCAAGCTCCCGCTTACGAACCTGTTTAAAATAGTAAGACAGCGCATTTAGTGCAGCACTCTGAGTGTTTGGGGCAACCTCGAGTTGAACCGCCAGATGTTCAATAAATGAAACGACATCTGAAGGGCTAATATCATCTACTTTTTTTTCTGGAATAAATCTGAAAAACCTTGGGTTCAGTCGGTATAAGATTTTTCAGTACGTATACTGCTGTTCTTTCTACGTATTGCTATGCGGAGTTGATCAACCTAATTGTTGAAAGCTTCATTAACGGGCGTCTTTGGCTTATAGGTCAAATCTGACCTGCTAAGTTTGACGGGGTGCTGAGAGCGGTAATGAGTATCATGCTCTGGCGGAAGGTCAACACAGGAGGATTTCCAATACTGCCAGTCAATTTCCTTATATAGAGGCGCACGGATAGATAAGAATAAATAACTTAATGCATCGATGGCCTGTTTCTTTTGCCAGGAAGCCTTGTTGGATGAGTTGATCAGCTTTTCAAGAAAAGAAGATACTGACCGGCCGGTATGTTCTTTTAATCGAATTTCCTTACTATCCCGGATAAAAGCCTCACAATGACTCACATACCAGGAGTATAGATCAGACTTGATCTGGTACTCAGAAAGTTGAGATAAGTAATTGTTCCAGAAGTATTTTTCTTTTTCAGCCTGGTTCATTGACAACTCCTTTGTCGGTCGATTAGTATGGGTAATTTAAAATTAAGGATACCGAAATAGAAGGAATCCGTCTATATTCTAATAGTTCTGCTTCCTTCTATAAAAATGTTAGCTCTCAAAGCCGGAGAAGTCATTGCAAGTTTGGATAAGAATCAGTTTTTATGGACTTCTGCTAATCACAGCAATGGTCGCATATCTTAATTCTTCTATATCTTTATCTACGCTTCCCGAAAGCGACTGGAAAAATATCTTTTTTTCAACAATAAGCCTCATTTTCGCAATCGTAATATTTGACGGAACCATATACGCTTATGAATGGAAAAAGAAAGAGCGATCAAAACGAAGATTAAAACAAACTTTACGCCCAATATTCATAAAGATGCATGAACTGTGGTTCGGAATGGCGTATCACTCAATGAATCAAATAATGGGTGCCAACAAAGATGTCTTTTCGGAAGAGTATAAAATTGAAATATGCAAATACTTAGATTTGGAATGCGATGCCCCAGTATTAGGAAACGTGTCTTGGAGGGATTATCTATTTTCCAGTTTTGATACTTTTGAAAAAGAGCTGAACGAAATAAATGTATTGGCATTTACCATAGGCTGGGAAGATCTAGAAGATTCTATATCAAAATATTTGAATTCTGGATTCAACCAAAACATTCGAACCTATCTTTATTCAGCACGCTCTGTACCAGGTGGTCTGGTGAAACACCCCCACCTCAGAGTGTTTGGCCATCTGGGTAATACATGTTTCAGTGAGTACCTTGTATTCTTGGAAACGTTAAACAGAATTCTTGGTTTGGATAACTTCGATTTCCACCAAGAAGAACGCTTGGAGCGCATTGGTGCAGCTAATGAATTTGGCAAATGCAGAATCCCTGCTACACCAGTTAAGAATTTATGAAGGCCAAGTTTATTAAGGCAAAAGAGCTAACAAGCGGGTCAAATACGCCCGCAAACTACGCGGGCTCGGACGCGCAAAAGACGCGCGCCGTTTACCCTTATCGTGTGTGCCGGGCATGGCACTTAACTAGAGAGGTGAAAGTCCTCTTACCAGGTATTCGCAGAGCCGAAGGTTAGTCAAAGGGCAAGGGCGTCATTGTGAGGTGGGGTCTGAAGGACAGGTTTTTGCTCCTGCAAAACCTGCATTTCCACCATCCATGGTGGTCAAGTCCAGGACAAAATCGCGGGGCGATGGACAAGAACCCAATATGAGGTGTGACGTATTCGGGGCCAGCGGGCACGTGACTGCTAAGCCCTCGGCTTTAGCCTCCTGCGTCGCACTACCTCCTGCATCCATGCAGTCGTCCATCTGCAAACGGGATACGTTTTATAAATTGGGCGTTTACGCGATGAAAGTTAAGTGTCTTACCCCGGGAGGTCTGTACTGTGTTGAAGGAACAACTGACTATCGGGAGATCGATAGTGATCGCAGTACAGAAGTCAGCAGAAGGCATAATAGGTTGC
>JBNKZD010000245.1:0-32206 GCA_050301235.1 Chitinispirillaceae bacterium
CAATTGGCAGGATCGATACGCAGAATTTTACCTATTATGCGTTTACAGCAATGGAGTGGACGAAAGCAAATATATCGGATAAAGCACGTGAATTTCTTCGGACATTACCGCTCACGATTGAAATTGATGGCTTGTTCTGCACGCACTCGTCGCCATCAAACCCTCAGGAATGGGTGTATGTATTCCCAGATAGTGAAGAGACCGTTTTTGAAGCATTTAACAGCCTTGTTCATAGAATCAATTTTATCGGTCACACACACTGGCCATCTATCATGATTCAGCAGGATGACAAGGTGATACTTCACTCAGAGCATACAATTCAGTTAAGTGATTATAACTATTATCTCATAAATGTCGGCAGTGTCGGGCAGCCCCGGGATTTTGATTCGAGATCCTGTTATGCAGTTTACGATACAGACATTCAGGAGATCACACTTAACAGAGTTGAGTATGATTTTACCGTGACACAGAGAAAAATTGAGGAAAATTATCTGCCTTCATTCCTTGCAGACCGACTGGAAAAAGGACGATAAATGTCCTTTTTTTCAACATAAATATACTCTTTAACCTTCATTCAGTCGCACACCATTATTTAAAATCAGTTAGAAGATGGAGCTCATGGACTCTTTAAGAACAATTGTTGAAAGTAAAATTCTGCCTTATATTCAGCAGCCGATGCGCTATGCTGGCTCAGAGATCAACTCTATCCGGAAGGATCTTGATTCGTGCAGTGTTCACGGGGTGCTCTGTTTTCCGGATCTTTACGAAATAGGGATGTCGAATTTCGGAAGTCAGATTCTGTATCATATTGTGAACAGCCACGACCGGTGGGCGCTGTCGCGCAGTTTCAGGCCGGCTCTTGATATGGAAAAACAGATGCGGGTACATGGTATTCCACTTTATTCACTGGAGTATTTTACACCGGTTAAAAATGCTGACTGGATCGGTTTTTCAATTCAGTACGAGTTGCAGTATACCAACGTTCTTGCAATGCTGGATCTTGCGGGAATTGCAGTAAAGAGTTGCGAGCGCAGTGACAGTGATCCTGTAATTATCGCCGGTGGACCCTGTGTGGGGAATCCTGAACCGCTGGGTCAGTTTGTTGACTTTTTTGCTATTGGTGATGGTGAGCAGCTGGTAGAAAAGATCTGTGAAATTATTGAAGCCGGCAAGAAAAGGGGGTTGTCACGAAGTGATCTTTTGGGTGAACTGTCCGCAATTGACGGGTTGTATCAGCCCTCAGTGTATACGCGGGTAGTACAGGAGGGCTTTCTTGTTCCGCAAGAGGGGCCTCTGGTCAGAGCCGCTAAAATAACAGAACTTGAAACGAAAAGTTATCCATTAAAGCCGATTGTACCGCTTATTGAAGTGGTTCATCACCGGTTAAGCGTTGAAGTTATGCGTGGTTGTACTCGCGGGTGCAGATTCTGTGCTGCAGGGATGTGGTATCGTCCGGTAAGAGAGCGCAGCGCTTCAGAGATTGTCAAAAGTATCCAGGATGGAATTGGTAATACCGGTTGGCGTGATGCCGGACTTCTTAGTTTGTCTACTGCCGATTACACCTGTTTATCATCACTTCTTGGTTCGATACGTCAGATAAAGGAGCAAAAACAGGTCGGGATCGCATTACCATCTACACGTGTGGATGCGTTGACCGATCAGCAGCTGGATTATCTGGATGCTGTTACGCCATTGACATCATTGACTATTGCACCTGAGGCCGGTTCGGAACGTCTTCGCAGGGTGATCAATAAAGATTTCACCGATGAGATGATCTATACAGTTATTGAACGATTACTCAAACGACGAATTAATACACTTAAACTGTATTTTATGATCGGTCTGCCGACTGAAACTGCTGAGGATATTCAGGCTATAATTACCATGGTGGAAAAAATTTCCGGCATGATGAGAGCTGTGTCGGGGCGTAAAGAGGTTCATGTGGCAATATCACCGTTTTCTCCTAAAGCTCATACACCATTTCAGTGGGAAGAGATGCTTTCGGTTGAAGAGCTGGAAAGCCGCAGCAAACAGATCAAGGGCAATTGCAGGCATCTTAAAAATGTCAAGGTGTCCTATCGCGATCCAAATGTGACATTGTTGGAAACAATCATGGCCCGGGGTGATTACCGGGTTGGTGATCTCATTTATCAGGCATGGCGTAAAGGTGCCGGGTTTGATGGATGGGATGAACATTTTGATATCACTATCTGGAATGATGCTGCTGCTGAAATTGGGATCGATATGTCAGTGTATTGTAAAAAAATGCAGCCGGAGCAACTGTTACCCTGGAATAAAGTGTCATCGGGTATAGATGCATCGTTTTTACTTAAAGAAAGAGAGGCTGCGTTTATAGAACAGAATACAGGTGATTGCCGGGACGGGTGTCTCTCCTGCGGTGTTTGTGGGAAATCACTTACAATGCGTTTTGCTGAACCACAGCCGGTTGTGGAATATAAACCGATACCCCAAAAAACGAACAGTGGAAAGTCATCCTGGAGTTACCGTATTCAATTCAGTAAAGGTGCTTCACTGCGGTTTCTGGGGCATCTTGATATGTCTTCAATTTTAAACCGCGCATTCCTGATGGCTGGAGTATCACTGGCTTATTCCAACGGGTTTAATCCACATCCCAAAATCTCTTTTGGTCCGCCGCTTCCACTGGGTGTATTCGGGAGCAAGGAAGAGCTTGATATTGTGACTACTGAACCACTTAAAGAGATTGATTCGATTAATCATTTGCTTCCCCAGGATCTTACACTGCTCAATTTCAAATCACTGATTGATCATAAGAACTCGTTATTTAATTCGATAAATTGTGCAGAATATCTTTTTACTCCGATTCCGGACCTCAATCCGGCCCAGACTGCTGACACTATCGCTCACTTTCTCGCTCTTGAGGAGTATACTCTGAAGATTGAAAAAGGGGAGAAAGTTACTGAGAAGAATATCCGCTCTGGTGTTCGTGGAATAATAACAAATCCCGGATCCTCGGTGTTTAAAGCTGAACTGATGCTTGGTGCGGGAAAAAGCTGTAAACCCCTGGAGCTTATAGCCGCATTGTTTCCTCAACTTAGATTTGCAGATTTCCTGGTTGAAAGAGTGATTTGCAAATCTGTTTGATCTCCAAAGTTTACATTATTTGTGTCGCCTCACCCCCTGCGCCCCCTCTCCATGGTGAATGGAGAGGGGGAAGAAAAGAGAATTCTGCTTTTTTCCCCTTTCTCCACGAGTGGAGAGAGGGCTTGGGAGAGAGGCGAGAGAAAAATTTGAGAGGATGCAAAGAATTCACGTTTCGCATCGCCTCACCCCCTGCGCCCCCTCTCCAATGGTGAAGGAGAGGGGGAAGAAAAGAGAATTCTGCTTTTTGCTCCCTTTCTCCACGAGTAGAGAGAGGGTTGGGGAGAGAGGCGAGAGAGAAATCTGAGAAGTTGAAATCCTGAACCCTGAACCTGTGCACGAATTAATTTTAACAATGTATTGACTCGCAATTGCTTTAATGATATAAATTAAGTCCATGTCTGATGTATCGGGTTAGAGGATAACGTTTTGCGATTGATACTCTTTCCATAATTTTTATTGCAAGTGAGTATTATAGAATGTTTCGTGATGAGTACGAAGTGATCGATACAATCACCGAAAAGAATGCCGAATTTTCATTGTTGAGTGTTGTTCAGAAGGCTAGCAATATTGAATTCCTGATGAAATTGTATAAACACAATGAGTCGGAATCGAAATTATCTGTTGAAAAAAAATTCACCAAAGAAACAGAGCTTTTTAATACTCTGGAGCATCCGCGAATTGCGCGACCTCTTCAGCAGAACAGTTTGCGAAATGGCAGCTACCTTCTTTTCCCGTATGAACGCATTTTCACTCTTCAGAATTATATCGAGAAAAAAGAGATTGTCGGACTAGTTGATTCCATAAAAATCTCGATTCAGATATTAGATGTACTCGAACATCTTCACAGAAGAGAGGTTGTCTATTGCAATATACATCCCGGGCGGATTTTCATTTCTGAAGAAAAAGGAATATTTATATATGATTTTGGTCAAACACTGACCGATCTTGACCGAATCAGTCCTGAGGAGCATGAATCGGTAAATACTTTTCCGTACTTTTCTCCTGAGCAGACCGGGTTTACTGGTTTTAAACCTGATCATCGTTCCGATCTCTATTGTCTTGGATTGCTTTTGTATAGACTTATCAGTGGATCGATTCCATTCAATCATAATACACAATCAGCTGGTGAACTGATCGATTCGATGCTCAAATCCGAACTTGAACCGGTTAAAACGGTTCCATCATTTCTGAATGAGGTGCTGATCAAAGCGCTGCGTGCATCACCAGGCGATCGTTATCAGACAGCTGCGGGTTTCCGCAACGATCTTCAGCTTGTCTTGTCGCTTATTAACAGAGAGATAAGCGATTTGAAATGCAGACCAGGGGAACTTGATTCAACGTTAATATTCAAGAAAAACCATCCGTTTATAACAAGAGATACCGAGATTGAAGTGCTTCAACAGGCAGCAAAAGAGGTACTTGCCGGTAAACAGAACACAATATTGCTGTTTGGTAATTCGGGTGTTGGAAAAACTGAAATTGTTCGTCAATTTGTAAAAAATACCGACCTGAAAGACATCCTGTTTCTTGCGGTCAAATGCAATCGATTCACTCCCAATCAGCCATACTCTGTGTATAAAGAAATAATTGTAAAGTGCCTCTCCAGGTTTGAACATTACAACCAGGAGTTTCGCAATGAGCTCAACACAGCAATTCGTACCGATCTTGGTGAATATGCATCAGGGATATGCAAAGTATTGCCTGAGTTGGATGCTGTGTTTGATGGGAATCAGATTGCAGAATACACCGAAAATGAAAAGGAATCAGAGCGTGTCAACTGGGCATTGCTGTCGCTTCTGGAAATAATATGTCAGAAGTGTCAGCTGTTCATTTTTATTGATGATTTACAATGGGTTGATTTCACCTCGTTTCAGATATTTACCAATCTCAGATTGCAGAATGTTCCCTTTCTCTTTGTCTGCACCTACCGTGTCGACAATTCCGAGTTGAAATATGGGATACATGGTATGAATTTCGAGCAGATTGCCGACAGGGTGATTCAGGTGAAACCGTTTACAAAAGAGGAGGTCAGGTGGTATATTGAATCGTTGTTCGTGGATCTGGAGGGAATCAATGAACTGACAGATGTACTGTATAAACAGACAAATGGTAATCCGTTCAATATACAAGAGTTTACCTACTTTTTAGTTGAGAATCGATATCTGGAAAAGGCTGCTCAGGGATGGTGTTTTAAACGTGAACTTCGTAACTCACTTCCGGAACGATACGACTCCTTTTCACTGATATTTTCCAAGATTGAATCACTGGAACAACTTGAAAAAACGATCCTTCAGACCAGCTCCCTCTTTGATGGAATTATCGAAAAAGAGATACTGGCATCAGTAATCGGATGTTCGTTGGATGAAGTGAATGCTGCATTGAAAAAACTGGAGACCAACGGTTTTTTGAGTGCCAATCTCAATGATGAATTCAACTTCGTACATGATAAGGTTCAGGAGACTATTTACAGCAGTATCGAAATTACAAAAAGGAAAATGCTGTATGAAAAATTCGGAAATGAATATGAAAAACGGGTAACTATCGACAAAGAGTACTGTTTTAATGCTGCTGAAGCGTTTCTGAAGTCATCAAATCTTAATAAAGCGGTGCAACTGTCCTTTCAGGCAGGTCATCACGCACTTCATAAGGCTGCACTCAATCTTGCATCACGACATTTCAGAAACTGTCTCATTCTTACCGAACAGATGATGCGGTTTGAGGGTATGCCCGATATATCTGTCGTGGAAATCGAATTATCTCTTGCAAACACACTCATGCTGAGTGGAAAAAATGAGCAGGCACTCAAACTTTTTTCAAAGCTCAAAGAACAGAAAACAAAAATATCAGAAATCGATCGTCTGGAGCTTGAATATAAAATCGGGTGTATTCAGATCAATATTGGAGAATTTGTAAAAGCAAAGGATCATTTTTACCAAGTCCTTTTTGATATCGGACTTAAAATACCTGTCAGCAGATTTTCGGTTTTAATAAGTCTGATCCAGTTTGTGTTTATCAAAGTATTTTCGCCGATTATTCCAAAACGGAAAACCGGTGCTGCTCTTCAGATGGAAATTCTGAAGATAAAAATTCTCAATAAACTGACCTATACACTGATATCTAATGATTTTTTCCCCGGTCTTGCGCCACATCTGAAAGCATTGATACTTTCGGAACGAATTTCCGATTGTAAGGAAAAAGCTGAAACCTTCTCGATGCATGTAGTGCTGGCGTTGCAGTTGTTTCTTAAAAAGCGGGCGATGAGATACCTGGAAAAAATTGCACAGATCGGAAAAAAAATTCAGACATCGGAGATAAGAGCTCTTCTCTCATTTTACAGCGGATATTTCAATTACTTTTGTGGTAACTGGAACAATGCTCAGAAATTCCTTGAATCCTCGATTACCGAATATTCTTTACTTGGAGATATCCCCGGACAGATTGGATGCAAGGATTTTATCTGGAAAATTGCATTCATGAGAGGTGATTTCAAGTCTGTACTTCTGAAGTTAGGTGATGTAATTGAACTGTGTAATAAAACGAGAGAAAAAAACATTCTCTATATTACAAAAGCGGCACAGGCGTTTGTTACGTATATCACTGATGCAAAAGTTATTACGAGAAAAGAAGTTTTCAGTGGGGGACGTTATGAAGCAACACTGCCGTTTATCACCAAAGTTAACCTTTCAACATTGCATGCTCTGTATAACTTTTGTAATAATAATTATGGCGATGTTTACAGTTTGACAGAAACGGTTCTGCCGTTACTTGAAAAACAGAATATAAATACCGAATGTCATATTGTTGCGCTGGTATGCAAATGTGAAGCCGTTATAAAAGATATAGCGCTTGGAAAATCCGGTGGAAGGCAGATTACAGTACCTAAGGGAAAACTGCTGCTGAGATTTTTCAGAGATCTGATAACTCTATTCTTCCTGAGTAGGAATTATCCAGCTTACAAAGGTGTTTTTTACAGAATAATTGCATGGTATTTTGTGCATCTAAACAGGAAAAATCGGGCACTGAAAAATTTCCAGAAAGCAATCAATGAGTTCCATAAACTCGATATGAAGTATGAAGAGGCCAAAACTCAAAAAGATATGGCAATTATCTATGATTCATTCAATATTCCCGGTTTTGCATCGGATTGTTTCAGCAAGGCGTACAAATTTTTTGAACAATGTGGTGCAGAAATGGAAATGGATCGTATTGAAGATAAAATCAACCCTGAAATATCCCGGAAAAGAAAGAGTAATAAAAAGTTAAAAAGTTCTCTTATTGTTGAAAATGTTAATCAAATCCGGTTTGACACGCTGCTTGATGTAAGTAACTCAATTTATGAACTGGGAGATATGGCAGTATTGTTACATCAGATACTTTCTGCCTTGATCAAAGCGACTGGAGCTCAATACGGATATATATTTGTAGTCGAGAATGAAGAGGCTGTGTGCAGGCTTGCACTTGACTTTCATGGCATAGAGGTGAATGAATATAATACCGATTACGAAAAATCGATTGTAATTAAATCACTACAGGAAAACCAGATCGTACTTGAAAATTATGATCCCGAAAACAGTACCACACGATTTGAAAAAGCCCGGTCGGTTCTCTGTGTGCCACTGTATCATAAAAATGAAAAAATGGGGTGCGTCTATTTAGCAAACGATAACGTGTCCGGGCTATTCTCGGATAATGCATCAAAGACTGCGCAGATACTTTCAGCACAGGCAAGTATATTGCTGGAAAATGCTTACCTGATGGAAAAATACAAGAGCCTCAACAGAGAGCTGGACCTCAAAGTTAAAAAACAGACAAAAGATATAATCGATAAAAACAGACAACTTGAAGACACTAATGTCAAGCTTGTTGAGTCTGAACGGTTAAAGGGTATTCTTACCGGGACTCTTGTTCATGATATAAAAAATTATGCTGCCGGCATAGAAGGAAACCTTCAGTACCTCACCCGGCGAATTGCAGGTGATCATAAAGTAAAACGTGTTATCGATGTTGTGAATGAAACCTGCATGGATATCATAAACCTTGCATCCAATCTTCTGGACATCGGAAAAATGGATGAAGGGCGTTTAATGATACGACCCGAAAATATAGATTTCAGCTATCTCGAGGCATTACTCTGTAAATTTGCATCAAATCCGCTTTTTGAAGACAAGGGGATTAAACCTGTAATAAAACGGCCAGAAACCCTGTTTTCTATAGAAGCTGACACCTATCTGATAGAACGTGTGGTTCAGAATATTTTCAGTAATGCGGCTAAATATGTTCCATCAGGGGGTAACGTGGTTGTAACTTTTGAGAACCGGGAGACTGAAAATATCATCTGCTTTTACAATTCAGGAAGTCCTATTCCAGAGAGAGATAAAGAGATTCTGTTTGAGAAATATGCACGGATAGAAAATCGTCAAACACAATATTCAAAGGGACTCGGACTCTTTTTCTGCAAAATGGTGATGATCGCTCACAAGGGGAGAGTGTGGGTTGACAGTGACGAAACCGGCAATTATTTCAAACTGGCGTTTCCGGTTCCCGTACCTGCGAATGTTACAGAAGTTGCACTGGCCAGTGAGTAGATACGCGCAGCTGTTTTTGCTGCTGCGGTTGTCAGGTTGCAATATTTTACGATAAAATCCCTGCCTGCTTTTGCCCGTTGTTGTGCTTCACTATAATTTTCTACTGCATATCGCATTAAAAACTGCAGATGTTTCATGTCTGGTACCGACCACCAGGGGAGATCAACAGTCGTAAGTTCGCTGACAGACCGCTCTTTCATATATTCTGTAGTACTTTTAATAAGGAAACCGGTTTGAGAATCGATAAAATCACAGGTTGACCCATGATCTGTTGTAATAACCGGTTTGCCGCATGCGAGAGCTTCAGCTACCGGGAGTCCAAACCCTTCCGCTCTGTAGGGGTGGACATAACAATCACAGCTGCGATAGAGCGATGGCAGCTCTTCATGCTTGAAATTCTGTAGTATATAATGGATTTTTGCAATATCTGTTCGTGAGCTGAGGCTCTGTATTTTCGCAGCCAGCTCTTTTCCATACGAAAAGGAATCTTTGATAATGAGGCAGACATTTTCATTCGCCTTAAATTCATTCAGATAAGCATTTACAAGAATGTCGGTTCCTTTTCGAAGTGTTACGCCACCATTATATAAAAAACAGAACCGCCTGGCTTTGAGGTCAGCAAAAAGGGGCAATTCCGGTTGTTCCGGATTAAAAAGTTCGCAGTCGATTCCTGGGGGTACAATATGAATTTTCTTTGAAGGAAGTCCTGACTGCTCATAACATTGTTTCAGGTACGTTGAATAAACCCATATCTCATCGGCATTTTGTTTCATCTGATCACGCCAGATCATCGGGAGGCTGCCATATTCCCAGGGGAAGATAACAACCAGTTTCCCATTTGCAGGTTTTGTAAATTTTGGAGGCCAGTGGTGGCGGATCTGAAGGTCTGGATATTCATGGGGGGATTGTGACACATTCAGCAAAGCAGCGTATTTTGAGTTCGAATCAGGAATAAATTGATCTGCTTCAAAACGGATGCTTCGAATATCAAATTCGGGATTTTTGATCAATTCGACAAGAAGTTCTCTGTTGACCATTCCAAGACTGTGGTGAACAAAGAGGGAACCTTCAAAGTTGATTCTTATTTGTGACAGAATATCCTCCCATGAAAATTAGCCTCACCCCCGTGCCCACCCCTCTATTAGTGAATGGAGGGGGGAAAAATCCGAAGTAATGCAGATTCTTGCACCTATTCTCCACTAGTGCAGAGAGGGGTTGGAGAGAGAGGCGATCTGAGAACTCCTCAAAATTGATGTCAATAATTACAACACCTGTTCTTATTGTACTACGATTAATGAGCGTTTTGTATAGTATTTATATACCTGGATGTATACTTGAATCTGTTTTATGTTTCGTTGTATACTCAAAATATTACAGAGTATTGTTCGATAATTTTGCGAAATTCATTTTATTCTGATTGAATGTGAAAAATGCTATATTATAAGAATATTAAAATTTTAAAGAATTAAAAAAACTGGAGAATGATGAAGGAGCTTCTTGAAAAAGCTGCGGAAAAGGTAATCATTGATTGCCTGAATCTGCGTCGCCATGAGATGACACTGATTCTGTGTGATTCTGCAAGCACCGAAATTGGGAATGTTTTTTATAATATAGTGTTACATCGATGCAAAGAGACCATTTTTACCATAATGCCGGTACGAAAAGAGGATGCGGAAGAGTTGCCTGCCCCTCTGATTCAACTGCTTAAAAGTTTTGATGCAGCCTTAATAATTACCGAAAAGCAGATACCATCAGGTGCACTGAAAAGTGCTTTATCGCAATGTGGTGTAAGAACTGCTGTAATGTGTGGGCTCACCAGTGATGTCGTTTGGAGGACTTCAGATGTTGATTGGCGAAAACTTGGTATAAATACACGCAGGATTGCAGCACAAGTAAGTGGTGCAAAAAAAGTGACGATTATTTCTGAAAATGGATCCTATTTAGTTATAGACAAACATGAAATGATCGCATCAGTTGACGATGGAAGACTATCATCACCGGGGACTTTCGGGCAGATACCTGCTGGAGAAGTAACTGTTGCACTTCCGGGGTGCCAGTGTAATGGGGTGATCTCTATCTCCGGGTCACTTTCACCATTGGGCAAGCTGGATGCACCACTTATTCTTGAGATTCAGGATGGGATCGTTAAAAAGGTGCATGATCACCCACATGCTGTTTTTCTTGAAAAAAAGTTATCACTATTTAAACAGGCTCGTATTCTCACTGAGTTTGGTATTGGAACACTCGACAGCGCGATTATCTCCGGTAATGTTGCGGAGGACCGCAAGGTTTACGGTGCTGTACACATTACTCTGGGAGCTAACATTTCATCGAAAATGAATTTTTTTGCGACTGTTGCAACAATACCTGCCGAAATTCTGCTTGATGATAAGGTGTGGATGCATGGCGGTGTGCTGGTGTAAATCTTATGGATAAAAATAATGAAATTTTGCAGCACCTGGAAAAATATGGAATTACTGATAAAGATACTGAACATCAGAAAGCATCCTCTTTTAAAAAGAAAAAGCAGCAGGTAAAGACTAAAATTACTGTTAAGCGTGATCGTGTTGATCTTCATGGGTTGACATCATTTGAAGCCGAAAAAGTTTTAAGGGTAACAATTGAAAGCTGTCGAAGCAGAGGTGTCAAAGAGTTGCTGATTATTCATGGTAAAGGGCATCATTCAGATTCCGAAACAGGCCCGGTTCTGAAGACCCTGGTCTATCAGATGCTTGAACACGAACTGAACCGCTTTGTGAAAAGTTTTATTCCTGCGATGCGTAAAGATGGCGGTGATGGAGCAACAGTGGTGTTTCTGGAGTAATTACGGCAACCAGTCATTCCCATTACTATTGATAACTCTTCGTATTTCCAAACCGTCGGTGTTGACAATCATGACTTTCTTGATTCCGTCCGCCAGTTCCCTGACAAAAAGTATCTTCTCATTTCCTTCTAATTGTACCGCACGAGGAGAAATATCACTCCAGGTTTTCAATGAATCTATTGTCATGAGTCTGCTGTAGCGAAGTTGTTCAACATTGACTTTGTTTAGATCACATAAATTAATTCCTGATGAATAAACAATGGTTTGACCATCACTGAGCCAGCAGTAATTGCGGATATTGGAATGGGACGTGATCTGGCGATGAACACCCTTGATTTTATCATAGACCCACAGGTCCATACTTTCATGGTAGTTGTCAAGATTTGACAGGTAGGCAAGATAGTGACCATCAGGGCTGTAAACAGGTGTGGTATATTCGGATGAAGAATCGGTTATGCGAACCGGTCGTGTACCATCAAAGCCGCAAATATATATCTGTGATGATCCATCTCTGTCTGAGCAGAAGGCAACTGTACTGTTATCTGGTGAAACAGAGATGCTGTGTTCAGATGACTCCTTCCAGTCAATTACCGGAACCGGTTTGCCTCCATCATACCGAATCCTGAAAATGTCATATGAATTCTCATTACATGGTGATGATGCATAGTAAAGCCAGTTACCATCCGGTGAAAATGTCATATCATTAATGGTGATGCTGCCCTGAATGACATGCTTCAAGGCACCGGAAACATTCATCATTAGTAGTGAACCACAGGTATTATCGTCAATTTTACACTGGCATGCGATAAGCTCCTTTTTGAATGCGTGCGCTGGAAGATCGCAGTTGCCGGATCCTCGCGTCAGGGGAAATTCTGCATGAAGTTTCACATTTTTGAAATAGATGCCAATCGTGCTGTCACGGTCGGAAAGAAAGATGAATGATCCGTCACCGGTACTTCGTGTGAGATTTACACTGTCTATTCCCTGATCTGAAAATTCGATCTGGGCTGACAGACCTTTCACTAATGAGTCGACGACCGGATCCGGAATGATCTCACTGTTGATTGGGACTATATGGTTTTCAAGAGAGATTAACTTTTTCGATTCATTAAAACGTATCGAACAATAGCCGGCGTATTCACCATTTTTCCCGGGGCTTAAAATGGTTGTATTGCCAATCGTAACTGGTGCAGGAAACTGCTGGCTGTTGTTATTGCAAATAATAATTTCAAATGATTTCAATTTCGATGCAATCTGTCGGACATTGTTCCAGGTGTCATCAATGACAAGAATCCGCAGGTCGCATTTATTGGATTCACCGTCGAGGAATTTATACTCATCAGTGAATTTTTGCAAGGTGTTTTTCTGAGGTTCTGAATATTGATTACCGATATATGAGGCAACATAGAGTCGATAGCCATTGGATTCGATTACTTGTTTTGTCAGATAGCTGCGATCATTATTGATGTTACTCAATATACGCCTGATCGATTTATCACCAGATGCTTTTTGAATTACATTCATTCCCAGAGAGAACTCCTCACTACCACAGCTAAGGACATCAAAATTTACATATTTAAGTATTTGTGATGCACATTTAATACGTAGAGGATGCGATGATTTCGGAATAAAATTGCCACTTTCGATCGAAAAAAGTACCGGGAACTCATTTCGAAGTGTTGATAGAAGAGTCGCAATCCGTGCAGCTCCACCAGTATTCTGCTGATCAAAAGGTATGGTGAATGCCCCTCTGATATTTCCTGTGTAAAACAATCCGATTTCAAGATTGCGGTCCCGAAGGTATTGTGATTTAATTTTCAGGAGAAGTGAGTGCGCTTTCCACATTGATGGATCCAGTTGGATAGCTTTTTTGGTATAAAATGTTGCTAATGTCAAATTTTTACGATTGAAATATTTTACTGCTGCAACATAATAATCCTCAGCTGTGTGTGGCTGCTTTTCGCTGAGCTGAAGTTTTAAAGTTAGTGCCCATACGGACCCCAGTTCACTGGACTGATTTTTCCAGGAACAATCAAAACCGTACATTCCCAGCTGCATTCCAGCACCGATTCCAAGCCCCTCTGCTGATACTTTTCTTCCATATGTATAATCATATCCGGTGAGAAGATGAAACGCGTTGAAAAGAAAAATATCTGTACTGATACCTGCAATAAGGGGTTCATCAGCGATCTTTTTAACTCCTGCACTTACATCGAAGTTCATGTATGATGTCAATGGAAGGTAATCGGGAAGGGGTGTTACTTTACAAGATAATCCTGCCTGTGCCGGAAGTTGTTCTTTCGTACTGGTATATCGTACCGGAGTGCCCAGATGCGCGCAATTCAGCTGGAGTGTAAGTCTGGGCAGTGGTGTCAAAAGTACATTGGAAGAAAATGAAACCGCCCTTCCGGCTGCATCATCGAGCCTGCTTTCGATGTACGACATTCCAAGTCCTAAGTGCACTTTTTTGTTGAGAAATGATCGTGCCAGTGAAAATCCACCCGTGAAATCCAGCATCTGTGGATGTGATTCATTTTCATCGATGTCGCGTGCCTGTGTGAATTCTCCAGGGGTAAAAATTTGAGCGTATACTCCGACAGTTCCAATATTGGGAATCGGGAACAGTGCACCGGCATATTCCTTTCGCAGTCCCATTATCCATTCCAGATGGGTGATAGCGAACCTGTTTCGGTTGGAGAGGGAACTGTTTGCCGGATAGAGCGGTAGATCTGTTGCATCCATGCTGCCGAGATAGGAGCCGTATCCACATGCCAGTTGCTGTGCAGAAACCGGGAGTGTCAGGAAATTGCAGGTAGTGTGTCCACTATTTATCCCCTTAATATCTAAAATCCAGTCCTTTAATGAGGACTGTGAGTACCCATGGTCAGAAAATAGCAGCAAAAAAGGTAATACGATTCTAAGTATCTTCATAAATATTAATTATATCGGTATGGAATGCCGGTGACATTAAATTATTGATTTAAAACTGAATAGAAGCTTAAAATATGTCAATGGTGAAAGGCTGCCGTCGCTCCGGTCTGGTTATTTTTTAAATTTCTCTATTTTTGGAGTCGAAATTACTGCTGTCAACAGTTTGGCCTGGTACCCCCGGACCGGGCATTATCAATAACGTTATCTTTGCAACTTTTTTCCATTAAGTGGGGGGCATGCCACACGGTTTGAGTCAAAAAAAAAGCAATCCAAACACATGAGATATCTCCGGGCGAACGCGAAATAATAGAACTGTGTGAAGTCTCCCCTTCCGACGACGCCCAAGGCCACTGGGTGTAGGCAAACCATGAGTTGACCGTCTGCAATGAAGGTCTGGGCCGCACCAAGTGGCCTCGGGCGCCCAAAAAAATTGAAATGTGTGCGCAAAAGCTTTCAAAACCTCGCCGAACTACCCCAAACTACAATTTTAGTTCCAAAAAGGATCCTGCACTATCTATATTTCCAAACCTGAATCAGTGATAAGAAACGACAGAATTTTATATCGGAATCATCTGCATTTGTTTACTCAAGAGGAAATTCAGCAATACGCTTTTGGTGCGATAGTCGATAATGGCCGCAAACTGTTTTCCCGTAGGCGGATTGTTTATCTCAGTGTTGTTGGTAATGATATTATTGCTACTGCCAAAGGTGAACCCAACCATAAAGTAGTGATCAGTAAAGGCCCGACAGGTATCTCTTTCGATTGTACCTGTAAATTTTCCCATGGCGGAGCCTGCGAGCATGTTGTTGCAGTGATGCTTGCTGCGAACGAACATACTGAAATACAGGTTGGTATAGACTGGGATGCACTTCCGGCGTACATTCCTGAACCATCAGTAACTGTCCCATCTCTGGTTCAGGAACAGAAAATTGATGAAGAGCTTGACCTGCAGGATGAGCACGACCTTGTTGAAACTGATCAGATTATTGATCTGGAGATGACCAGGCCGGTTGGAAGAATATACCTCTCCGAAAGAGATTCCACACTTATGGTTGAACTCCGGTTTGCTTACGCAAATGGAAGTGTAGAGTTCAGCAAAGCCGATCTGTCTCCAAACAGGCTGGTTACCAATGATGACAAGAAAGTTTACAGAGTGCATCGGTCAAAAGCACGTGAGATGACCCTTGCTGCAACGTTAGCGGAGTTTGATCTGATGCCTTATCAGACGGGGTTTTATACCCCGGTATCCGATCCGCGAATCTGGACCCTTCATGAGCTCCCAAGGCTGGCATCTGAGGGATTTGAAGTATATGGTGAGGAAAAGTTACGTTCTGCAAATGCACGAAAAACAATGCCCCGTTTAGGGATTTCGATTCAAACTGGTAACGGGTGCTTCGATTGCACTATGAAAATCAGTTTTGATGGGATCTCTGCAACACTGGCAGCTCTGATCAGAGCTATCAGAGATGAAAGTAAATTTATTCTTCTTGCCGACGGATCATCCGGTATTCTTCCTGCTTCATGGATAGAAAAATTTACAAGCCTGTTCTCGATTGTTGACACTGATACAAAACGGCAGTCAATCTCTATAAAAGAGATGCATATCGGATTTGCAGATATGCTTTACCAGATGGCTGATGACAAGTGGGCGGATGAAACGTTCCGGAAACAGCGGCTGGTGTTGCAGAATTTTGAAGGCGTGGAACATCAGGTAGTTCCATCAGGGCTTACTGCACAGATGAGATCATATCAGAAGTCGGGGTATGACTGGTTTTATTTTCTCAAAAAGTTCAAATTTGGCGGGTGTCTCGCTGATGACATGGGGCTTGGGAAAACGATTCAGGCACTGGCGCTTCTGCTGAAAGAGAAAGAACTGGGGGAGGGGCAGCCATCACTGGTAGTTGTGCCGACCTCACTGCTGTTCAACTGGCAGCGTGAAGCGCAGAAATTTGCCCCTGAGTTATCCATGCTTGTATACCATGGTGGAAACAGGAGTCAGTATGTCAATATACTGACTATGGTTGATGTGATTCTGACATCGTATGGAACACTGCTTCGGGATATTGAAGTACTCTCAAAAATCAAATTTCATTACTGTATTCTCGATGAAGCGCAGGCGATTAAAAATCCGTTTTCTCAGATCAGCAGAACATTCAGAGATGTAAAGAGCACTCACCGACTGGCATTGAGTGGTACGCCTATCGAAAATAATCTTGGCGAACTGTGGTCACTATTTACATTTTTAAATCCCGGACTGCTTGGAAACTTTAAAATCTTCCAGGATAAATTTATCAAGCCTGTTGAAAAAGATGGTGATGAAACAACCGCAGGGGTCTTGAAACGGTTGATTTTTCCCTTTATCCTTCGCAGGACAAAAGACCAGGCTGCAAAAGATCTGCCTCCCAAAAATGAGATCGTACTTTATACCGAAATGCTGCCATCACAACAGACTCTTTATGACATTACAAAAGAGATGTATCGTGGAAAAGTGGAAAGCTCTATTTCAACCAAAGGGCTGGAGCAATCGGGATTTCAGGTTCTTGAAGGGTTGCTGCGGCTGCGTCAGATATGTTCCCATCCGTTGTTGTTCGATAAGACCTACACAGGAGATTCCGGAAAGTTCAGACTTGTTGAAGAGAGTATTGTTGATATCGTTGCAGAAAAACATAAAATACTTGTCTTTTCACAATTTGTAACTGCACTGGAACTCCTTCGTGAAAGTATACATGCAAAGGGTATCAAGAGTGAAATTCTGACAGGAGCAACAAGGAACCGGCAGGAGGTGGTGGACAGGTTTCAATCAGAAAAAGGTGCTCCGGTATTTTTTATCAGTTTAAAAGCCGGAGGAACAGGATTGAATCTGACATCTGCAGATTACGTTTTTCATATCGACCCATGGTGGAACCCAAGTGCAGAAAATCAGGCTTCAGATCGTGCCTACCGGATCGGGCAGACAAAACCGGTATTTGTTTACAAAATTATCACCCGCAACTCCATTGAAGAGCGGATACTGGAACTTCAGGAGAAAAAGCGCATGCTTATGGATGCAGTTATTCAGACCGAGACATCACTTTTCAAGAAGCTTTCCAGAGATGATATTCTTGAACTTTTCAAATGATCAATTGTGAAGTTCTGACAGAAGTTCTCGCAGTGCCTGATATGTTTTAAGATTGAAACGTGCCTTTGATGGTCTCAGACCGACTTTCAAAGAGAATGTTTCGGGTGGAAGTGCTGCAAAGAGATCTTCATCGGTAATGTCATCCCCGGCAGCCAGAACGAATTCCCAATTTCTTTTTGATAACATGATTCTTGCTGCTTGTCCTTTGCCGATTCCTGCATTTTTAATTTCCAGAACTTTATTACCATCCATTACACCAAGATTAAGGTTTGATATCATCTGAATAAGTGCATCTTTGAGTTCCAGAACGCGCTGTGATGCAAGTTCCGGGTCTGCATTTCGATAGTGCCACGCTAAAGAAAATTCTTTTTCTTCAAGAAATGCTCCCGGAGTTCTGTCTACGTACAGGTCAAGTATTGGCCTGACACCATCTTTCCAGTCGTTTCGGAGTGAATCGACAGTATGCCATTGTGTATCAGGGTATTTAACCCAGATACCATGCTCAGCAAACAGTGTAACTGGAAATGCATTAAATTGCTTCTCCAGAAAAAACCGGTCTCTGCCACTGACAATTGCAATAGTGGTTCCCTCAATGTCAATTGATGAAAGGATTCGAATAAGGTCATCATCGATGACAGCAAGTTCAGGCTTTTCCTGGAAAGGTACCAGTGTACCATCGTAATCCAGCATCAGCAGACGACTATACGCATTACGATATCGTAAGATAAGATCGGTACGCGCTTCTTCTGTAAAACTGTTCAGTTTCAATTTATCGTAAATTTCTCCCATATGCATTAATTTGCTAGTGAAATCGACAGCCCATTTAGTTATATCATATCGTCTGAGCCGTTCCTGAAGTTTTTTGATACGCATCAATTTCTCATCTTTATCCATAATCAGAGATGCTTTGATTGCTTGTGCAATATCCTCTATGGAGTTCGGATTAACAATGAGTGCTTCACCCATCTCTCTTGCTGCACCGGCTAACTCACTTAAAATCAGTACCCCTTCAGAATCGGTTTTTGTCGCGACATACTCTTTTGCAACAAGGTTCATGCCATCGCGCAAAGGAGTGATAACTGCTACATCGGAAGCAGTGTAGAGTGCTGCAAGTGTATGAAATGGTAACGAACGGTAGAGGTTCAGAATTGGTGCCCAGCCAATCGTTCCATGCTTTCCATTTATTCTGCCGATGATCTCATCAGTTTTAACTTTTAACAGTTGATAGGAATCTACTGCTGTCCGTGATGGTACTTCGACAAGTATCATGGTCACCTTTTCACGAAATGAAGGATTCGTGTCAAGGAACAGGTCATAAGCTTCAAGTCGCTGGATAATTCCTTTAGTATAGTCAAGTCTGTCTACAGAAAGTATCAGCTTGTTGTTTCCGATATTTTTGCGAATTTTTTCAATTTCATTCTGAATCTCGGGTTGCTGTTTCACTGATGCAAACTTGTCATATTCAATTCCCATGGGAAACACATCTGTCTGGATCAGTCTGCTTTTATAATTGATACGATTGAAGAGGTGTTCCAGTCCAAGGAGTCTGCGTGTACAATCGAGAAAATGACGTATATATTCATAGGTATGGAAACCGATAAGATCGGAGCCGAGCATTCCGTCAAGAATCTCTTTTCTCCAGGGAAGGAGTCGGAAGAGTTCGAGTGAGGGAAATGGAATGTGAAGAAAAAATCCAATTGTCGCATCAGGAACTGCAGTCCGGATAAGATCCGGTAACAACATGAGCTGGTAATCGTGAATCCAGATCAAATCTCCATCTTTGTAAACTTTCAGAACGGCATCGCGGAACAGTTTGTTAACTTTGATATACGAATGCCACTGATGTTGCTCATACGTAGCATTTTGAGGAAAGTAATGAAATAAGGGCCAGATCGTCTTATTGGAGAAACCGGAGTAGAAGTGGTCGATTTCGGAGGATTGAAGCATGACCGGTTCGCACCGATTCTGCCTGAGGTGCTCATTAAGTTGCTCGGTGTCAGTTTCTGTAAGCTTTTCTTTTGCAATTCCGGGCCAGCCAATCCATGCACTATCGTAAAAATGATAAAATGAGTCAAGACCGGTTGCAAGACCACCACTACTTTTAGTAAATTGGAGTCGATGTCTCTTTTTCTCAGCAGTAACTGGTAAACGATTGGAAACAAGAAGAAGTCGGCGCATTCAATTTCCTTTCCGTTATTGTACAGTTACTTGAGTTTCTAATATATACCATGAACAGGTCTGGTGCAACCCTGCTTTTTATATCTAAAAATATTAGATATATCAAAGTGATATATAAAAATGAGATAAGGTGCAGACTGATGGATAAAGAAACAGATTTGAGCGTATTACTAACTTAAATAGTGAATCAACAGTTGTTGTGATTATTTAAGATTAAAATTCACAAGGATAAAGAATTTGTTGATAATTCTCACAAGGGTTTATTTCATAAAAGGTTGAAATTCCAATGTTTTGGAATATCGTAATGAATGGTATAGGTATTGGCGAATGTCCTGGCAGTTGTTTTTTAATACTTTTCTTCTTGATTTTTGACTGGAAAACCATTAAATTATATATGTGGTTATTTTTCTGACTCGAAAGTCACTATTATGAATGAATCAAAAGAAAAAAGAGAACAGATAATCAGAGATGCTAAGAGCAATATGATCCTTGATGCTGCCCGGAAGGTGTTTGCAGAGAAGGGGTTTCATGAAAGCCGTCTTGAGGATATTGCTGCTGAAGCGGGTTTTTCCAAGGCATCACTGTATAACTATTATAAAGATAAGCTTGAGATCTTTATAAGTCTGGCTAATCGTGAATTTGACCTGCTGATCGAAAGGGTAAGATCACTTTTTAATCCGGAAGTGTCATTTTTTACGAATATTCAAAATCTCATGCGGGTGGTGCTTAGTTTATTCGGAGAGCATTTTGCGTTTGTAGTTACGACAATGAATTTCAGGGCTACATGCGGAAACCCGGACTTTCAATTTGAAAAGGACCATATGCTTCTGTTGAATTCTTTCAAAGATAAATTTAACGAGATCAATCAGATGCAGATACAAATGATCGAAACTGCCCGAAAAAAAGGGGAGATTGATATTTTGCTCGACAGTGAAATAATTTCTTTATATATTTCGTCTCTTATTAGAGGAATTGTATTCGAATGGAAGATAAGGGGGTGTATGGGTGATATTGAAGAAGAGATCAATAATCTTTTATTGTTTATAAAAACCGGACTTAAATCCAGTAAAACAAAAATTTAATATCCGGTAGTTATTTTGTTAATGTTGAGGAGTAAAACAGGTATGAAATTTAAATTTTTTCCAGTAATTCTTGCAGCGATATCGGTGGTGGGGGCTGCAGAATACACGCTTGAGAATCTTGTTACTGAAGCGATTCGGAATTCAAAACAGGTACAGGGTGTCCAGAAAGAGATTGAGAAGACACGGTACCAGGTTAAGGAAGCGATGGGAAGTGCTTTGCCAAAAATTAAGGCATCGGCGAATTACAGCTATGGGGAGCCTTATTCGCCATTTACTTCCGGAGGAAATGATCAGGCAGATCCACAAGCAATGCAAACCGCTTTAGAAAATGTTTATGGAGCATATCCTGACCCGATGTTTACAAGTGAAGATAAGGAGCATCTTAAAAAATATGGGACCGCAATAACAGGTGTGACACTGCAACAATTACAAGGGGCATTCGAGGATTTCACAAAGAACAACACTCTTGCACTAACCCTTAATGTGGAACAACCTGTTTTCGCACAGGGAAAAGTTGGTATCGGTTTAAAAATCGCCAAAGCTTATCAGGCTTCTCTTCAGTACAAACTGAAAGGTGAAGAGATGAATGTTAAGGGTGGGGTCACCAAGCTTTTTTACAGTGCACTACTTGCGAAAATCAACGTTAATATCCAGAAAGAAGCGGTTAAGCTTGCAGAGGAAACACATCGTCTTGCAGTAATTCAACAAGCTGTTGGTAAAGGCAGTGAACTGGATACACTTATATCCAGAATGCGATTTGAAAATGCGATTATTGATGTGCAGAAATCTGAAAGTGATTTACGTCTTGCGTATGAAGCTATTCTGATGCAAACCGGTATTCAGGATGATATCAGTACTTTTACAGTAAATGGTGAATTCCCCGATGTAGCATTTTCACTTACACAGGAGGAAGCTCTTAGTGAAGTTAGTGCTAAAAATGCAAATCTCCAATTACTGGAAAGCACACAAGCCGTACAGGATCAGATGGTTGAGCTTTCAAAAAGCGATTTCTATCCACTGGTATACGCCGGAGCATCGTTTGGAAAGATCAGTCAATTCAATAATATAGATGAATTTGAGCTTTTTAGTGACTGGAAAGTATATGCAGGCGTTTCCATGGATCTGTTTACAGGTTTCAGACGAAATCAGAAACTGAATCAGGCGCGGGTTGATAACCAGAAGTTCGTGCTTTCCAAGAAGGAAGCAAAGGATGGATTGCAGCTTGCAACTAAAAATGCCTATGCACAGGTTGTTTTAAGCAAAGATCGTCTTGATGCAACAAAGAGCGTCCTTGTGCTTGCAGAAAAAGGACATTCAATTGCCAAAAAAGCTTATGAAGTCGGAAGCAAGACATTTCTTGATGTGCAGAATGCTGAATTTGAACTGAATCGTGCAAAAATAGCCTCTAGTGCTGCAAAGTTTGCTTTTCATACAGCGTTAATCGATTTGAAACTACTTATGGGGGATTTATAATATGACTATTTATACTAATAATAAAATGGGGAATACCATGACACATTTGAAACATATCAGCTCCATTTCGGTCCTGCTGGCATCATCATTTATTCTGTTAACCGGTTGTGCTGCTAAAAAAGAAGAGAAAAAAGCAGAAAGTATTTCGGATATCCAGAAACGGGAGGGTGTTCCTGTTCGTGTTGTCGCAGCAAAAGATACCTCAATTGAAGAGTATGAGATGCTCGGTGGTACAGCCGAAGGCTATATCCAGACCACGCTTAGTGCCGCAATGCCTGGAAAAATAAGTGCTTTGAAGGTTAAAGTTGGTGATCATATCGCTCAGGATGCATCATTGATGACTATTGCTCCGGATATTCCTCAGCATTATGAAGTAGTAAAACAGCAGGTTGAGAATGCTCAGAAATCCAAAGACAGAATAGCTGCACTTGCTGCACAGGGTGGCGTTCCTCAGCAGGTTATTGATGATGTTAACACACAATTGTTTGTTGCAAAAGAAGGGCTTGAATCGGTACGAAAAAGTCAGTTCGTTCTTGCTCCGTTCTCAGGTACTATTGTCAACGTGTTCCAGATGTTGAATAGTAAAGTGGGGCCTGGTGCTGAACTTGCAACTGTTGCAAAAATCGAGAAAATCAGAGTACCGCTTACGGTAAGTGATGTGTTAATTAATCGTTTTAAAATTGGTCAAAAAGCATTTGCCATTACCGGTAACGATACTATCGAAGGGATCATTGAAAAAGTTGCGCTCGCCGGTATTGATGCGAACCATACATTCAAAATTGAAGCTGTGTTTGAAAATCACAAAAGAATTCTTAAGCCTGCGATGTACGTGCCGGTTAAGGTTGTAACTGCTACAAAATCTAACGCGATCACTCTTCCTCTTGATGCGGTTATCGTTGATGGCAGCAGGAAGTATGTTTACATTATTAATGGCGATGTTGCAACCTCTTCAAATGTGGCAACAGGAATTCGTTCCGGAAATGTCTATGAGATCGTTGCCGGAGTACAGGTAAATGATAAAGTCGTTGTCAGTGGTTCGAGTCTGCTGTTTGATGGAACCAAAATAAAAGTTGTCAACTGATGTTGTTGTAGATATTACTTGTGTTTGAACGGACGGTTTAATTGATCGACCGGTAATTGTCAGTAAATACAAAAAGGAAAAAATATGCAATTAACAACGATAAGTATAAAGAGACCTGTCGCAATGATGATGACTATCGTTGCGATAATAATCTTCGGAATAGTGGCGTATATATCACTTCCGATAGATCTGATGCCAAATATAGAACTCCCATATGTCACGGTACAGGCAATGTATATCGGTGCCGGACCGGAAGAAATTGAAAATTCTGTCATTAAACCGGTTGAAGAGCAACTTTCGACGGTAAGTGGTGTAAAAAATATCACTGCATACGCCCTTGAAGGTGTTGCATTTGTAATACTAGAATTCAACCTTGGAATAGATCCTGATATTGCATCTATAGATGTCAAGGACAAGATAGATGCAATCCTGTATAAACTGCCAAAAGACCTTAAAAAACCGGTGATCAGCAAGTTTGATATGAACAACCGGTCGATTATCGATGTCGCTTTGACTGGGCCACAATCTTCACAGGTACTTCGTGAAATTGCCGATAAGCAGGTAAAAGAACGACTCGTGAAAATTGCCGGTGTTGCACAGATCAATATTGTTGGTGGACGGGAAAGAGAAATTCAGATCAACCTTCATAAAAACCGCATGGATGGGCTTAATCTCAATATTCAGACAATTGCAGGAATCCTTTCTGCTCAAACTGCAGATTTCCCGGGTGGACATGTGATTGCAAACTCAAAAGAGTATACTGTTCGTCTGAAGGGCCAATTTGAATCACTTGATCAAATACGAAACTGCGGAATTCCGGTAGTTGGTAAAAACGGGGTATATATGGCTCCGTTAAATACCGTTGCTGATGTTGTTGATGCGTTCAAGGAAACCCGTGAACTTGCACGTTATAATGGTCAGAATTCCATCGGAATATCGGTTTTTAAAAGAAGTGATGCCAACATTGTCAATGTCGCTAAAACGGTTTTAAAGATAACCGATGAACTCAATACAACATTACCATCGGGTGCTCACATCAATGTCGCTAATAACAGGGCTGAATTTATTGAAGGTTCTGTCAAGGATATGTATGTGAATATTCTGATTGGTATCGGTCTGACCGCATTCATGCTCTTTCTTTTCCTTGGTGACTGGCGTGTTACAGTAATTGCAGCTCTTACGATCCCTGCATCTATAGTGATGACGTTTGTTGGAATGCAGATCTCAGGGTTTACGATGAATATGATCACTTTGATCTCTTTAGCTATATCTATAGGAACACTGGTTACCAACGCTATTATTGTTCTTGAAAATATCGTTCGTCATAGAGATACCGGTATGCCGGTCAAAGAAGCTGCAGAGATAGGTGCCAAAGAGGTTGGTACTGCAGTTCTCGCATCTGCTCTGACTAATATCGCAGTGTTTGTGCCAATGGCGAACATGGCGGGTATTACAGGTCAGATATTTAAATCACTTGGTATGACAATCGTTTATGCAACAGTTGCATCACTGTTTCTCTCCTTTACATTTGTTCCGCTTCTGGCAGGTATACTGCTAAAGAGTAAAAATCAGGGAGGAAAGACAAAGAAGGGTGGACTGGAAACACTTTTTGATCATATTGGTGAGATGTATGCTAAAACGTTAGGTTTTATTATCGATATGCGAATTATAGTTACCTTTCTGGCATTTGCATCTCTTATTGGTACGTTTATATTCGTAGGCCCGAGGCTTGGTTTTGAGATGTTCCCGCAAAGTGATGAAGGGATGTTGACTGTCAGCCTAGAGATGCCATCAGGAACTTCCCTTGAAACCACAAATAAGGCGCTGTCAACAATAGAAAAACGACTCAATGCAATTCCTGAAGTGAAAAGTGTGAACCTTTCTCTTGGTGGTGAAGGTATTAACATCGGTGTTAATATTGGTAATATTACTGTAAAACTCAAGGATAAAAAAGAACGTACACGTTTGACTAAAGAAGTGGTAAATACAGTTCGTCCAATGCTTTCTGACATTCCAGATGCAAAGATCGTTGTAAAAGAGGCTGTGTCCATGGGGGGAGGGCAACAGGAAGCTGATTTAAATGTTGAAGTGACCGGTGATGATATGACAGAAATTCTAAAAATTGCCGATTCTGTGAAGTCACTTGCTCAGACAATTTCGGGGCTTGTTGATTTCCAGCTTTCCTGGAAAGCAGCGAAACCGGAAATCAAGTTTGTGCCAAACCGCTTTATACTCAATGAATACGGGATGCAGGTTGCAATGCTTGGATTGAATTTGCGTAATAGTATCAATGGTAATGAAGATCTTATTTATAGAGAAGATAATGATGAGTACCCGATCCGTATTCAGTATGCTGAGGGTGACAAAAACACGATAGATGCTATCGAAAATGTGTCAATACAGACAACCCGAGGTATTGTCCCGGCAAAAGCACTTGCTGATATCAAGTATGAGGGGGGAGCATCAAATATTAACAGAAAGAACCGCCAACGTTTAGTCACCGTTTTAGCAAACGTTTCTTCAGGTGCCGCAGGTTCTAAAGCTGCTGAACTCAAAAAACTGACCGACAAAATACAGCTGCCATCAGGGTACAAAATTAATTATGGTGGTCAGCAGGAGATGATGCAGGATTCTTTCCGGTCGCTGTTCATCACTATGATCCTGGCTATATTACTTACTTATCTTGTTCTTGCAGGATCTATTGAATCACTTGCACAGCCAATACTGATCATGATCACGATTCCCATGGGATTCGTTGGTGTGTTGTGGGGACTGTTCCTGTCGGGGAATTCGATCTCGATGATCTCCCTTATGTCATCGATCATGCTCATTGGAGTTGTGGTTAATAACGCAATTCTGATAATAGACTATGCTCATCAACGGCAAAGGGACGGGTTATCGCAGAGGGATGCAATTATTGATGCCTGCAGGGTTAAATTCAGTGCGATTCTGATGATGAATCTTGCTATTGTGTTGTCGATGTTGCCTCAGGCATTCAATGTCGCAAGTTTCCAGTCGCCATTTGCGATTACAGCGATTGGTGGAATCTCTGTTTCAACGATTATGACACTGTTTGTCATACCTGCAATGTATATGTTTACATCACCAAAGAAACATCATGAAGTGAAGAAAGCATAGTATTCATCAAATAATATTGTTTCTCGAATGTTAGTTCTGGCGGGAGGAATCTGTTTTCCCCGCCTTTTTTATTCAGGTTTGATGGATATATGTTGTTTCTTATGTGAAGTCGTTTTTTGCTTCACTCGCAAAATGTAGATTAGCAGTTTTCTGACTCGACCGAAAGGGGAATGCCCAAGATTTTCTTTTAATTACAAATCCATTACAAGCTTCTTCAGCCCATTGCGCTTAAAATCAACCAGAATTTTAACAGGAATACTGTTTTCCTTGCCAACAATTGTACCAGTTTCTTTAAATGCTGCATGAAAGAGCTTTTCGCCAATGAGATAGCGATCATGCGGAGAATAGGTGCGCAGGTTATTAGTGTCAGTGTTTTTAATACTATCATCATCAATAAGATCATCACCATTGAAAACAGACGTTTTAAAACATTTGGTACAGTAATATTCGAACACTGAACTTTTATCGACTACTTTACCATTTTCTGCAATACTTCTATCAAGCTGAGCTGGCAGAATCTTTTCACAAAATCTACAAAAAAGTTCAAGCTCTTCAGCCGGGGTAAACCGAGTAGTCGACATTCACATCCTCCATAAGTAAGCTAAAAAACTAAATATTGGCATGCGCCAAAATCAACGAACATCTACACAATATACAAAAAAATAGTCATTTTTGTTGTTTTAATTAGAAAAATCGAAATATCATCGCCTTTGATGAAGTATATTGCCGATTGAAATCAGTTTTTAAAACATTTTGGAGTTAAAATGCGAATCGTATTTATGGGTTCAGCAGACTTTGGAATACCTGCATTAGAGAGGTTGTCACGGTTTCATCAAATCGTGGGCATTGTAAGCACGCCAGCCCGTCCTAAGGGGAGGGGATTGAAGCTTGAGGATTCACCAGTAGTTGAATTCGCAAAAAAAAACGGATCAGGCCCGATTCTTACTCCCGAAAAGTTATCAGATCCGGCATTCATAGATGAACTAAAATCATTTAATGCAGATATTTTTGTTGTTGTTGCTTTCAGGATTCTACCCAAAGTTGTGTTTTCAATCCCGCCACTTGGAACAATTAATATTCACGCATCACTACTGCCAAGGTATCGGGGACCAGCTCCGATTCATCGGGCCATTGAAGCGGGAGAGCGGGTGTCCGGGATCACCATATTCAGAATCGATGAAGGCATTGATACCGGGGAGATAATTAAACAGGTTTCGATACCCATCGGTGAGCAGCAGACAACCCCTGAACTATACGAAATAATGAGTAACAGCGGTGCAGAACATATTGTTGAGGCAATTGAAATGCTGCAAAAGCGGGAAGTCGTTCCTTTCGCGCAGAATCATCTGGATGCCTGTAAGGCGCCTAAATTAAAAAAAGATGAAGGGTTGGTCGATTGGAATCTTCCGGCAGAAACTATTTTTAATAAATTGCGGGCTTTTAAACCGTTTCCCGGAACATATACTCAGCTTGCCGGACAGCGATTAGGTATCGAATGGGCAACCACTCTTTCCTTAAAATCCGGTCAGGATGTTGAACCAGGTACGATTGTGGATGTCGATGCGAATGCAATTATAGTAAAGTGCGGATCCGGTGCATTGAAAATTGAGAGAGTAAAACCGGAGGGTAAACGGAATATGACAGTCCATGATTTTCTTTTAGGTAAAAAAATTGTGAAAGGAAACAGATTTTCATGAATGAACACTTTCGGACATCGAAAGGCTCATCTTCGTCATCATTTTCATCAAGACAGCAGAGACGTACTGGTCCAAGAGGTGGATTTCGGGATCGGCACCCACAGATACCGATTAATCCCCGACAGGTGATTCTTGATGTATTAGCTACATTTGATAAAAATCCGACAGATCCTGAGCATCTGATCGATTCGGCGCTGAAAGCCAAAAAAATTGATCACCGTGACAGACGATTTATATTCGAAATTGTGTATGGTGTGATTCGTTACAGAATGACGCTTGATCATATTATCAGTAAATACATTTCCGATGAAACAATCAGTAAAGAGGATCAGCTGTATCGGATATTACGGATTGGTGTATACCAGCTTTCCTGGATGGACCGTGTTCCTGATCACGCAGCAGTGAACGAGACGGTAAAACTTGCTAAAAACGATCCCAGGTCTGGCAGGTTTTCAAGTGTTGTCAATGCAGTAATGAGAAATTTTATTAACGAAAATAAAGTAATTACACTGCCGGATTCGCAGAAAGATCTTGCATACCGGTTATCTGTTGAATTTTCGCACCCGGATTTTTTTGTTAAACGATGGATGAAAAATTATGGTATGTCAAAAACTAAACAGTTGCTTGCATTCAATAATACAAAACCGGCAATTTACCTTAGAAGAAAAGTCCGTGATTTTTCCCGCCAGCAGTTTGAAGCTGATGTACGTACACTGTGTGAACCATCATGCGGATTTATGAATCTGTATTATAAACTCAAAAAATCCCTGCTTCCCGAAAACCTTCGATTGATACAACATGGATTGTGTACTGTACAGGCTCCGTCATCGGGATGGGTTGTTGCCATGATGGATATTCATAAAGGTGAAAAACTGCTGGATATGTGCTCTGCACCGGGCGGAAAAACATCGCTGATGGCTGAGTTGACCGATAGTGAAGGCGCTGTGTGTGCAGGAGAGGTGAAATTCGGAAGAATCCGTCAGGTAACTGATGTAAAGGAACGGATGCAGCTTGACAATGTTTATCCGGTTCTTACCGATGGGAATCATCTTCCGTTTAACGGCTATTTTGATAAAGTGCTGCTTGATGCACCCTGTACAGGTACCGGTGTGTTTAATCACCATCCTGAAGCGCGTTGGGTACGGACAGCACAGGATATCGAAAAAATGGCCGGCGTACAGGAACAACTGTTAAGATCTGCCGCGCAGGTTCTTCATTCAGGTGGAATCCTGGTATACTCTACCTGTTCTCTTGAACCTGAAGAAAACGAACTGCAGGTTAGAAAATTCCTTTCAGAAAATCCCTCCTTTGTACTTGATGCAGCTCCATCGGTCATTCCGGGTACGTACATCGATAATGATGGTTTCTTAAGAATAACGCCTTATGAGCATTCGATGGATGGAATTTTTGCTGCCAGAATGCGAAAGCTGTAAATCATGAATTTTCGCCCATGCATAGATCTCCATGGTGGTAAAGTCAAGCAGATTGTCGGCAGTACTCTTCGGGACGACAATCTGCATCTTGTTACCAATTTCGAAACGGAATCAGCTCCATCAGTGTTTGCTGAAATGTACCGGAGTGACAACCTCTATGGTGGACATGTGATAATGCTTGGTCCCGGTAACGAAGGTGCTGCTATTAATGCGCTGGAAGCGTTTCCCGGAGGGTTGCAGATCGGCGGTGGAATAAACCCCGAAAATGCAGCCCAATTTCTCCAGAAGGGTGCATCCCATGTGATTGTCACTTCATATGTGTTTAAGGATGGCAAAATTCAGTGGGAAAATCTCAATCGGATGAGTTCTTCTGTTGGTAAAGAGCGGCTGGTACTTGATCTGAGCTGTAAGAAAAAAGACGGCGTTTACTATATCGTGACTGATCGCTGGCAGGTGTTCAGTGATGAAACAATTTCAAGAGTTACATTTGAAAAACTGGAACCTTTCTGCGATGAGTTTCTCATTCATGCAGCTGATGTTGAGGGAAAACAGGGCGGAATTGATCGGGAACTACTTTCCGTACTGGCTGGTTGCACACAAAAGCCACTCACCTATGCCGGAGGTGTAAGGTCGCTTGACGATTTGCGACTGGTTGATACGCTTGGCAACGGGATCATCGATGTTACGATTGGAAGTGCACTTGATATATTTGGTGGTAAATTGAGCTACCGTGATGTTGTAAATTTTTGTTTAAAATAAAAAAGCCACCACAGAAATCTGCAGAGGCATATTTTACAACGTGTAAGTAACAGCAGTTACCGTTCGGGACGGAATGTCATGCGTTTTTCTTCACGAATTTTTTTACGTTTTGATGAGTTAAGGCGACGTTTTTTTTCTTCGCTGGGTTTTTCAAAGTGACGGTATTTTTTCACATCGGAAAGGATGCCGGCACGTTCGCAGGTCTTTGTAAAGCGACGGAGAGCTTTTTCAAACGCCTCATCTTCGCGAACTATAATTCCATTCATTCGAATTCACCTTCTTTCTCATGCTTTAAAGTCAAAAAAGATTTTAAAATATACTTTATGGTTAAATTGGGTGCAAGCGAAATATTGGGTATTCTGCATCTCCTGTGCCGGAAGTATTTTTATTTTGAATGTAGAGTTCAGCTTTCAGAATTAAGGATTTATTATGACACGTACTGGTCTTGATCTGTTTATCGAGCATTATCCATCTGCGTTGAAAGGAAAGCGTATTGGCGTTGTGTGCCATGCAGCTTCGATCTGTTCATCCTATGGACATATCATCGATGTTCTTAAAAAACATCCCGATTGCAATCTTGCTGCGATTTTCGGACCACAACATGGACTATTTGGTCAGACGCAGGACAATATGATCGAATGGGAAGCTGATCACTCGAAAAAACCGGAAATACCTGTGTACAGTTTATATGGGAAAACGCGAACTCCAACTAAAGAGATGCTTGAAGGGCTCGACGCTATGGTGTTTGATCTTCAGGATGTTGGAGCGAGACCGTATACGTTTGGCTGGACACTTAAAAATATCATGGATGCGTGCAGCAGGCATGGCATTGCTCTCTGGGTTCTTGACAGGCCAAATCCAGTTGGAGCACTTCCGGTAGATGGGCCGATGCTGTCACCGGAATTTTTCTCGTTTGTTGGTGGTGCGGAAATTCCGTTATGTCATCGTATGACCATGGGAGAGATGGCAGTCTGGCTGAAAAACAACTATTTCAACAATGTCGATCTGAATGTAGTCTGGATGGATGGGTGGTGGAGAAATTCAGTCTGGACAGAAACGGGGTTACCCTGGGTTTTACCTTCACCGAATATGCCGACTCTGGATACAGCACTTGTCTATCCGGGAATGGTACTGCTTGAAGCAACTAATGTGTCTGAGGGCAGGGGAACGACTCGACCATTTGAGCTTTTTGGTGCACCGTATATTAATATGGATATTTTCAAAAAGATCCTTTTCGGGTTTGAAATGGGTGGAGTAGTTTTCAGAGAACACCATTTTATTCCGACATTTCAGAAATGGGCCGGAAAATATTGTTATGGAATGCAGATCCATGTGACAAATCCTCAAGTGTATTACCCGGTCAAAGTCACCGCTGCAATTCTTCACGCCTGTATTAAGGCTTCTGATGGCGCTTTTGAGTTTAAGAATCCACCATACGAATATGAGCAGTACAAGATGCCATTCGATATCTTGTCGGGTGATACTGTAATGCGTAAGGTTCTTGGTGAAAAGGATGCGATTGAAGGCTTATTTGATCAGTGGGATCAATCAAACAACGCCTTTGAAGATCAGTTCAAGACCATTGCGCACTATTCGGAGGAGCAGGAGTGAGAGGTTTCATACTGGCTGCAGGATTTGGAACACGGTTGCGTCCGTTGAGTGATCATGTTCCTAAAGCAATGGTACGGGTTGCAGGAAAACCGCTTCTTGGTCATGCGCTGGATTTTTTTGTCGAAAACGGCATAGAGTCTATTGGTGTAAATTCACACTAGATCGGAAGAGC